>QHXC01000299.1:5428-15880 GCA_003222815.1 Acidobacteriota bacterium
CGATCGGCTTTGTGATCTGGGATTCAACCTCCTCCGGACTGGCGCCCTGAAGAACCGTCCGCACGGTTACCGTGGGGAGGTCGATCTTGGGAAACTGATCGATTCCAAGCTGGGTATACGAAAAGACACCGAGAACGACGAATGTCAGTACCAGCATCGTTGCGAATACAGGCCGTCTGACGCAAACTTCTGCGAGCTTCATCGAACGGAGACCTCCCGCCCCTGCTGCAAATTCTCGATATTCGACGCCGCTACCACTTCACCTTCTTTTAGACCCTCGACTATTTCAACCTGGTCGTCCAGCCGTGTCCCAGACCGAACAATTCGTTCCGCGACTTTTCCGTTCTCAATGACGAAGAGCTTTTCAAGACCAGAGAAGTTGAACAGAGCCGCCGACGGAACCACCAAGACTCTGTCCTTGCGATCGGTTTGAATGGTCACGCGGGCGAAGAACCCTGGCTTGAGGACGCCGGCCGGATTGTCCGCCATGGCTTCGATCTTCAAAGTGCGGGACTGCTGGTCGACAGAAGGCGAGATTCGCGAAATCCTTCCTTCGAACGTTCGGTCCGGAAAAGCGTCAACATGGAACTGAACCGGCCTGCCCGCGCGCACAAACGCAACGGCACTCTCCGGCACATCGACTCGAAGTTTCAAAGGGCTGTTCTGAACGATGTTCACAACCGGGCTATTCGACTTCAAAAACTGACCCTCTGAAACGAGCCGGTCCTTGATAAAACCGCTGATGGGCGCTGTAACCCTCGCATCCGCCAGTTTCTTTTCAGCGAGCGTCAGAGAGGCCTTGCGCGCAGCGATTGTCGCCCGGATGTTTTGGACAGTTTCGCGCGAGGAACGCACCGCCGCCTCGGCGACGTCGTACCGGGCTTGCTGTTCGTCGAGTTGCTGCTTCGCCAGGACCCCTTGCTCGGCTAACTTTTTCGTCCGATCCAGCCGGAGCCTTGCCTCTTCAAACGTAGCTTCCGCCTGGCGAACCTGGCTGGTCGTGGCTTCATCCACCGAAGCGTCCGCGTCCGCGAGGCCCAAGCGCGCGAGCTCCTGCTGGAGCGCCGCCTGTTGTTGGTGCACGGCCAGTTCAAGTTCGCGCGTATCGAGTTCCGCGATCACCTGCCCAGTCCGGACTCCGTCTCCCAGGTCGACGAACAATTTCTCAACTGTCCCTTCAACCAAACTGCTGACCGTCACCTCTTCGTTGGGATCCAGTGTGCCCACGGCCTCGACGGATCGCTGCAGTTCGCGCCATCCCACTTTGGCTGTCTCAACGACTAGAGCCGGTGGCGGGCTCGCGGCTTCGGCCTGTCCGGTATTTTTCGGATTGGTGCCGGAGCATGACGGAACAAACGCGAGAACTAAGAGTAAGAACAAGATCACCATGATTTATTCCTTCGAAATTCCCGATAAAAAAATGGAAACGAACGTACGCACAACCTCTTCCCGGTCGTAAGAGTGCGTCTGCTTTTGACCGAAAACCTCCTGCCACAAGACAAAACTGGCAAACATCCCAAAGAGCGCCCTGGCCGCGACCTCCGGATTCATTGGCCGAAACGCGCCTTCATCAATCCGACGCTGAATGTATTTCGCGATCGGCTTTCGGCCTGACATGTTTGCCACAAACATCTCCGAAAGCTGATGCCCTTCGAGCGCACTGAACAGCAGAAGCCTCATAAACGTCGCGTCGTGGGCGTGCCCCTCCAGAAACGTCCGGCCTACGGTCTGGAAAAATTTTTCGTCATCCGTGCCGGTTGCAAGCCGATCGATTTCCTCAGAACGCGCATCCCGCTTCTCGCACGCCTTGTGCTCAAGAATGGCGCTGTAGAGTTCTTCTTTCGTACTGAAATATCGAAAAATGATCGCTTCATTCACGCCCGCCTGCGCTGCCAGATCGCGCGTCGTGGTCCCGCGAAATCCCTTTTTGGCAAAGAGTTGCATCGCTGCCGTCAGGATGTCTTGTCGTCTCTCACGTTTCATAAGTAAGTACTTACTTACAGTAAAACGGGTTGGGATGCAAGAGGTAATTCGGGGACAGGGCGCGGGCTAAAGCCCGCGACTACATGCTTGAGATCACGTGCAGGCGTGAAATGCCCGCGTCCTGTTCCCGAATTAGCTCCCCGAAATCGGTGGATGGTAGATAAGTTGGATCAACAGCCCATCTGGATCGTGAAAGTAAAAGGATCGTGCGCCGTCGCGGTGGGTCTTCGGTTCCTGTGCCAACGGAATGCCGTGAGTGCGGACCCGCTCGGCCCATTGGTCGACGTCTTCCGGCCGTCGCACCACGAAGCCGATGTGATGGACGGTCTGGACGCTGCCGCGTCCGGTTCCTGCAGGCAGCTTATGAAGGGCAAGATTGTCCTCTCCCGAGGTAAGGTACGCGTTTTCCTCGTCGGGCATCCATTCTAATTTCATCCCGAGAACGTTAGAATAGAACTGAAGAGATTTTTGGACGTCTCGGACATTCAGCGCGACGTGTCGCAGGCCCAGGAACGTTCGTTCCATTGACGAGACCCCGTATGAATACCTACAATGTTTTGACTTGCGTGTGGAGGCGAGTGTAACACAACTCGGGGAGCCGCTCTGGACAACCGTCGCGGTTGAAAAATACATACTGGTATGACCAGCTCGAAGGTCAAAAAGCCGATTTCCCTCCAGCACATGAATTCTTGGCGGTTGCACCGCCAATTTTTGGACCGTCCTTTCCCATCGAAGAACATTCTCGACCTGATCAAATCCATCGGTTGGCTGTATTCGCCGGGCTGTTCGACTCCTTACCTGTCGCTGTGGGCGCGGATGCCTTCGTTCAAAGCGGAGGACTTGAATCGGCCGGTATTTGAGGACCGGAAGCTGATTCAGCTGGAGACATTGCGGGGCTGTACGATGTTGGTTCCCCGCGACCAGGCCGCTGTGGCGTTGCGCATCAGGACCAGGACCTTCACCGAATTGAGCAAGCAGGCACGACAGCAGATGCCGGTCAGTGAAGGCGACATGGAGCAGCTCAAGCTGGCAATTCTAAAGTCGCTTCAAAACGGACCGAGGACGTCGGAACAGCTTCAACATGCTGCACCCTCCTCTCTGGTCCGTGATTTCAGCCAGGACCTCAAACGAATCGGCTTCACGAACAGTCTCTCTCTCGCCATCAATCTTCTTAAAGAAGAAGGAAAACTGATCAAGCTCCAGTCCAGGAAGCGGCTGGATTCCACCTTATACTCGCTCGTGCTCACATCCAGCGTGCTGCCCGAGATCGATCCGTTCAACCTCCGAATAGAGGAGGCCTGCGCGCTGCTTGCAGCGCAATACTTCAGGGCTGAATCTCCGGCGCGGGTGAAGGATTTTGCGTGGTGGGCGGGCATCAATGTCACGGATGCGATGCGGGCGGCCGGCGAGGTGAAGCCGAAGCTGATTCCAATATCAGTTGAAGGGACAAAGGACGAATTCCTCATGGTCGAGGCGGAACTTGACGAGTTTCTCGCTTTCGAACCGCAGGAATCCGCCATTAATTTCATTCCATATCGCGACACCTACCTCAAAGGACAACGCGAGATCGTCAATCGATTCGTTTCCGCCGAACACGCCGACAAACCTTTCTCTCGATGGAAGGGCAAACTGATTAACGATCCGCTGGCGACGATCATCCAAGACGGCCGTGTGATTGGAGTATGGGAATGGAATGAGGATGATGAAGAAGTCGACCTGCTACTGTTCGATCCCTCCATTCCCAAGACCGTCGAGAAAACCGTCCGCAAGCGCGCCGGCGAACTCGCGAACTTCATCAGAGCCAATCTCGGCGAAGTGCGGTTGCAAGGTTTGGATTACGGTCCGCATCAAATGACGGGCATCCACGATCTGAAGATGTTTTGGGGCAAGGGAGTCCGGGTGGATGTCCGAGTCTAAAACGCCGTGGGGGACCGGCCGGTGGGCCCGGCGGTAAATGGAGATTTCCCGTGTTGAAGCCAACTATTGGTGGCGGAAAAACCAACCGGTTGGAGCTCTCCTGAATACTCTGATGGTCTTGTTCATCGTCGTCCCTGTCGGCCTGGTGTTCAAAGGATTCTACGCGCTGAGTTTCGTTGTCTTTGCCTTTATGATCCCGTACGGTCTATTTGTGCGATACCTTGCCGTCTGTGCCGTCCGCCAGCACCTTGTGAATCATCCTGAAGCGCGTGAGGAATTCGAGCAGGATGGCATCATTTCCTGCTGACGCCAATCCCCGGTTGTGACTAGAATCTTCTTGGCAAAGTTTTACGGTAGCCGCGAATTGCGCGAATGACGCAAATGGGCCTATGAAAAACAAGTATTACGCCAGTGGGCTTGGTCTCGCGCTGCTGGTCTCCTTGTCGGCAGTCCTCCTGAATTCGGTGATTGCCGTACAACCGGTTCGATCAGCGGAAAGCGCCGTCGCCGATCTTTCGGCCGCACGATATCTCGAGCGCGTCACATATCTTGCTCGTGACGAGATGAAAGGGCGCGGCGATGGATCACCGGAACTGGATCAGGCAGCGGACTACATCGCCTCGCAATTCCGCACCTTCGGCTTGAAAGCCGCGGGAGACGATCCCACGTACTTCCAGAATTTCGAGCTGACGACGGGCGCTGATTTCGGCTCAAAGAACGAGCTTCAGCTTAGCGGCGAAAACCTCAGGATCAACGAAGACTTCGTGCCGATTGCGTTCTCGAACACGGCGGAATTTGAGGGCCCGGTGGTTTTCGCCGGGTACGGGATCACGGCTGCGGAACTGCACTACGACGACTATCAGGGCATCAACGCGAACGCCAAGGTCGTCGTGATTCTGCGGCACGAACCGCAGGAACTCGACCCCGCGAGTCCATTCAATGGAACAGATTTCACGGTTCACGCTTCGTTTATCAACAAGGCGATTAATGCCAGGCAGCACGGCGCAAAGGGAATCGTGTTCATCACCGATCCCAACAATCATGTCTCTCAGGCAGACACCGTGGGAGAAGCCACTCGTATCGAGGAAAGTACTGATTTTGGCATCTCCGCTGTCCAGGCGCGTCGCGGTCCTGTCATGAAGTTGTTCAAGGATGCGGGCAGAGACCTTGCGGCAGTTCAGAAAAAGATCGATGCGAACCTCGAACCACAATCTTTCGAATTGCCGGCGGTTCGGATTCGGATCGCAACTGAAGTCCATCGCACAAGAAAAACAGTGCGGAATGTCGTCGGAATGCTGCCGGGATCGGACCCTGCGCTCCAGAATGAGTACGTCGTGGCCGGAGCCCACTACGATCACCTTGGCCTCGGCGACCGCGATTCGCTGGCGCCCTCCCAGATCGGCCAAATCCATCACGGCGCGGACGACAATGCGTCAGGAACTTCGGGAGTATTGGAGCTGGCGCGGCTGGCTGCGAAAAACAAGCAAGCGTTCAAGCGATCGATCGTGTTTATGACATTCGCAGGAGAGGAATTGGGGTTGTTGGGATCATCCTACTTCGTCAATCACCCCACGATTCCGCTGGAAAACATAACAGCAATGATCAATATGGACATGATCGGCCGGCTCACCAATGACCGCCTGTTTGTTGGCGGCGTCGGCACTTCGCCCAATTTCAAGTCGTGGGTGGAAGATTTCAACAAGTCCGTCGGTCTGAAACTGGATTATTCGGACTCCGGTTTCGGAGCGAGCGATCATACGTCTTTCAATGCCAAGAAAATTCCTGTTCTGTTCATCTTTTCAGGCCTGCACGCTGACTATCACAAACCGTCAGATACCTACGACAAGATCAATGCTCAAGGCGCCGTCAAGGTTCTGTCGCTGGTGTACCCAATGCTGGCCAAAGTCGCCAACGAGCCTGAGCGGTTGCAATATGCCCAGGTTCAAGAGCCGCAACCGCAAGGTGGTGGCGCCGGAGGTTATGGTCCATACTTCGGATCGATTCCCGATTTTCGAGACGATCTCAAAGGTGTTTTGTTTTCCGACGTGCGTCCGGACAGCCCGGCAGCAAAAGCCGGCCTCAAGGCGGGTGATCTCATGGTTCAATGAAACGGAACGATCAAGAGGTCAAGGCCAACGTGACGCTGGAAGCGAGGAGATAATCAATGAAGCCCAGAAGTGTTCTCACCATAGGGGTCCTGGCGACGCTTGCGCTTGGCGCGATCTACTTCGCGCGGGAACAAACGATACAACCCCATCCCAGGGAAGTGCACCTTCGAAACATTCGCCAGCTCACATCCGGCGGAGAGAACGCTGAGGCTTATTTCTCCCTGGACGGGAAGCAGATCATCTTTCAATCGACGCGTGAACCTTACAAATGCGATCAAATATTCACGATGAACCAGAACGGATCCAACGTGCGGCTTGTCAGCACGGGGAAGGGCCGCACGAGCTGCGGGTATTTCACACCGGACGGAAAACGGATCATCTATGCGTCAACCCACCTCGGGTCGCCGGATTGTCCGCCGCCTGCCGACCGATCGGAAGGTTACGTCTGGCCCATCTATCGAACATTCGACATCTTTTCCGCAAAAGTCGACGGTACCGATTTAAAGCGGCTCACCACAACGGATGGCTATGACGCGGAGGGAACGATCTCACCCGACGGAAAGAAAATTGTCTTCACCTCCGCGCGGGACGGCGATCTCGAAATCTACGACATGAACCTGGATGGAACAGAGCAGCGGCGGCTCACCAATGAACTGGGTTACGACGGAGGTGCATGGCATTCGCAAGACGGCCAGTGGATCGTCTGGCGAGCCAGCCGTCCCAAGACCCCTGCCGAGATCGCAAAGTACAAAGACCTGTTCTCGAAGAATCTGGTGATGCCCGTGAAGCTCGAAATCATGGTGATGCGCTCCGACGGCAGTCAGAAGAGACAACTGACGTCCAATGGCGCCGCCAACTTTGCACCGTATTTTCATCCCAATGGACGCCAGATTATCTTCGCTTCGAACGTCAACAACCCCGACCCCCGCAGCCCGAATTTCGATCTGTTTCTGATCAACCGCGATGGAACGGGACTGCAGCAGATCACCTTCGATCAGGGTTTCGATGGATTCCCGATGTTTACCAATGACGGTAAGAAATTGATCTGGGCGTCAAACCGCCACGGAACTAAGGAAGGCGAAACCAACGTCTTCATTGCGGATTGGGTGGAAACCGGCTCTTCGGGCGATAATTGATCAGGAGAAGGAACGATCTATGCCAATCTTCGAGTACCTCTGTAAAGACTGCGGGCAGGCTTTCGAAAAAATCGTGCCGAGATACGATTCGTCCGCAGACTGCATTCACTGCAACAGCGAGAACGTGGAAAAACAGCTTTCCGTGTTCGCCATCGCCGCATCATCCAAAGACTCTGCGGCCGATGCCGGTTGCAGCCGCTGCGGAGCTCCGGAACCCGGCATGTGCGGGATGATGGACTAAGTACAGCTTTTCGCAAATACGGTCACGTATGAGGAAACAAACGATCTGACCAATGCTCAATTCCCAATGCTCAGTTCCAATCCGATGAGAATTGGGAATTGAGAATTGAGCATTGGTCAGAACTTGCAGTACTAAGACGCTTCCTTTTCCTTCCGCGAACGGCCGGACCGGGCCAATCGCACAGTTCATTCGCTCATTTCTTGCTATACCTTACGCAATAGCTGTATTTCACTAAATAGCCATAAAGTTTTATTTTTGAACCACATACGGAAAGGGTATTCCCTTGTGGGAACCTTCTTCATCGCCACCGCGGTGCGACGTCCATTAAAAACTCATCGTTTCTTTGAAGATACCAGTGGGTCGCGTCGTGCTTATTCGTGGGTGTCCAGTTTTTGAGCGCGCGCCGGAGCCTAACGGTTCACTCCACACTCGGGCCAACGCGCAGGGGCATGAGTCAGATTGGAAAACCACTTTACGATCCCAAGCAAATTATTACGCAATAGGGAAAGAACTGGCCGGACTCATGTCCTTCGCTCAGCGAAGAGCCCCACAGCCCGCATCGCCGTTTGGGTCCTGCCGCTTATTACGGGACTTCTCGCGCTTCTATCCCCAGTGCTTCCCCTCATGGCCCAGTCCAGTACATCAACGTTTTCGTTTCCGGATAGCGGCGGCATATCGCTCACAACGGCGGACACATCGTCAGCCCTGCATGTCGGATATGCACCGATCAGTGAAACTGCGGCCATCGCTGCGGGGTTCGCCGTTTTTGGCCTGCAGCAGAACAACGCGCTGGTCAGTGAAGCAACGGTACCCGCGGCGAACCTCATTCGCGAGGGCCGAATCTACGCGGAGATCGGCGACGGCGTAAACACCGGCATCGCCATTGCGAATACAAACAATGAGACGGTGCAAATCGCCTTTTACTTTACAGACTCTGCCGGAGCGCAGTTCGGAGCGAACGCAATCACGATTCCGCCGAACGGACAGATCGCGCGGTTCCTGACTGAGCCGCCGTTCAACGGGGGCTCGGTGTTTCTCGGCACCCTCACTTTTTTCACGTTGAGCTCGGCGTCCGATATTACGGTGGCGGCAATTGCTCTGCGTGGTTTTACCAACGAACGCGGGGAGTTTCTAATGACCACGCTGCCCGTCACTCCAGTTGGGCAACGCGGATTATTCAGCGGCGACACGATTCCACACTTCGCGAGTGGTGGAGGGTGGGCGACACAGATTATTCTGGTCAACCCCACCGGCACGGAGCTTCGGGGCACGATCGCTTTCACCGATCAGATAGGCCAGCTTGCCGTTATCGATACCGAGAATGCTCCGGGCGCGTTCTTTAGTTATCGGGTTGCCGCAAGGAGTTCCTGGCGCCTGCGAACTTCGAATACCGGCTCTTTATATATCGGATCGGTTCGATTCCGCACATCCACGGATAGCTCGGACATACCTATCGGGTTCCTCATCTTCAGATACCAATCCGCGGCTGGTTTCACGGTCACGGAAGCAGGTGTGCCGCCAGCGCGATCTGCCGTCGCATCGCGCCTCTTTGTTGAAACATCGGGTCAGTTTGATGCTGGCGAACCCGGTTCGCTAGAAACGGAACGCTCGACATTTCCGGCGGCGGTCAAATCGCAAAATTCCTGAACCAGATTCCCGGTTTGGAGTCCCTGCCATTTCCGTTCCAAGGGGTCCTGCGCATTTCCGCGCCGTCCGCATTTACGACCATCGGGCTCCGCGCTCGCCATAACGAACGCGGGGACTTTCTCGTGACAACCATACCTGTGGTGAACGAGAACGACGATTACTTCACCTTTGTGCTCCGGTATTCGAAATTTGTGTTTCCACACTTTGCCGGCGGTGGTGGCTATGCCACACAGTTTGTGCTCTTCAGCGGCTGGCAGCCGGGGTCGGCGAGCGGAACCCTCCAATTTCTCACAAGCGCTGGTGATCCATTTCCGCTGACCTTGCAGGCACGGTAGGTTGGAATTTACACAGGCAAGTTAGGAGACATCTATGAATCCGGGGCCGATGCTTGATCATGTCAATGCAGCGACACTCTAGTCAATTTTCTGTCACTTCGGCGTCAAATTTTCGGCACCCGTGGGTGTGGCCCGGGAATCACAGCCGTACAGGGCATTGAAGATCCAGGCCACTTGTCATAGGTCCGTCACCTGCACAACCGAGGGTAGGCCCAAGGAGGGTCCTTCAAGAAAGATGCTGAGCATCCTAAACACGAAAACCGCCCGAAACGGGCTGCTGACAGTCGCCGGAATAGCGCTTGCCACTGGGGCACAAGCGCAGACCCCCTCCGTTACTCCATACGGAGTCGTAAACTCTGCGAGTTACCGTAGTTCATTCTCACCCTCCCTGGCTCCCGGATCGCTCTTCACGATCTTCGGCAGCAATCTCTCGAGCACTACTGTGGACGCAGGCAGTTCCCCTGTCCCAACTCAATTGCCGGGGAGTCCGACGCGCGTCCTGCTAGGCGATACGCCGGCGCCGCTGTTGACCGTCTCCCCGAACCTGATCAATGCCCAGGTTCCCTTTGGACTCGGTGGCTCGTCTGTGAATCTGGTCGTTGAAAACGAAAATGGCTCCAGTGTGCCGGTTCGCGTCAATCTGGTGGCGCAAGACCCGGGGATCTTTACGGTTTTAGGTGGACATGATCCGCCCCTCCCCGGCGATGTGTTGGATATTCGGGCCACGGGGTTGGGCTCGGTCTCGCCAACACTCCCTGATGGCGTGGCCGCGCCGGATTCATCGCCATACAACACCGTGCTTACGCCGATCGTACGTATTGGTGGCCAGGTTGTGACGCCAGTTGCTTCCATGTTGGTACCCGGAACGGTTGGTATTTACTCCGTCATTGTCACGGTGCCGGAAAGTCTGGTGGGCTCCGCCGTGGTTTCCCTGGAGCCGCAAACCGTGGGAGGTCTGTCCGGGCCAACTGGACCAACTGGACCGACGGGACCCACGGGTCCGCCAGGTCCCACCGGAGCCAATGGCCTTGATGGCGCAAACGGAGCACCCGGTCCAGCGGGACCCACAGGACTTCCCGGGGCAA
>QHXC01000300.1 GCA_003222815.1 Acidobacteriota bacterium
GGTGCGACCGGAGCCACAGGTGCGACGGGTGCAACCGGAGCCACAGGCACGACCGGCTCGACCGGAGCCACTGGTGCGACCGGCGCGACCGGCCCGCAGGGACTCACCTGGCAAGGGACATGGAGCCCCTCCACTGCGTATGTGCTGAATGATGCCGTGCAATACAGCGGAACCACCTACATCAGCATTCTGGCGGGTACCGCCCATCAGCCCGACACCAGTCCGACCTACTGGAGTCTGCTCGCCCAGGCCGGTGCCACGGGGG
>QHXC01000301.1 GCA_003222815.1 Acidobacteriota bacterium
GAATGGGACCATTTACTTGATGGCGCGGCCACCCCTCCTTTGCCAAGGAGGGGACTTCGCCTTTCCCGCAGGTTGTCCCAGACGCCCGTGTCCAGCGGACGACTTGTGGGTAACGCTCAAGCGGTGGTGCAAGGAGGGGAATAACGCCTTATCACAATTAATTCACACCTTCGGGGTGGTTGATTCAAACTCCAAAACAATTTTTTTTGGAACCAACCACCCCGTCTGCGCCGGACTCGGTGGCTTCGCAGCATCTTTTTGATGGCGCAGCCACCGATTATTTGCAGTCGAGGCTTTTCGGGGCCACCGCCGTGCACGCAATGCTTTCGGCACGGCCGGAAGCGATATCGGAACATGCAATCCCCTTCGCTGTGTTCACCGCTTCCTGGTCTGTCCTGCCGGCCGCAGCCCCGCATGACGTCCGGCCGCGAAATTCCATGCAGACCTCACAACTGACTTTGGCAAGGCCAGTGGTGGAATAGACGATAAATGCGATGACTGCGACAAACCCAGCAACGATGAGGATTTTGGTAGTTTTCGACATACGATTTCTTATTTCGGATTGAAAGTCGACAACGGAGGGTTCCCTAAATCCGAAATCTCTTAATGGATGCCCAGAAGAGCACGACCTTCAGGTGAGATCTTCTCCGGCGTCCAGGGCGGATCCCAGACCACCAGAACATCTGCTTCGAGTACACCAGGAAGATCCAAAATTTTGTTTCGTGCGTCGGCAGCGATGGATGTACCCATCCCGCAGCCCTGCGCCGTGAGCGTCATCTTCACGTCAACACGCGCGCCGCCGGACAACGTTGAGATCTGCAAGTCATAGATGAGACCGAGATCGACGATGTTGACCGGGATCTCCGGATCGAAACATGTCTTGAGCATCTGCCAAACTTCTCTTTCCAGCGCCTCGCCTGAAAGCGCTTCTCCTGACCCTGCAGGGGTTTCGGCAGGACGCGGTTCTCGGCCGACGGCATCCGCGTCGTGATCGGAAAGCCGGAAGAGGCCCCCGTAGCTAGGAACCAGCAGAGTAAACGATCCACCCAGGGATTGAGTAATCATCACTTCAGTCCCCTGAGGCAAGATCAGAGTATGCCCGGCAGGGACCGCAACCACCTGGCAATCACGCCTAAGCTTGATTGGCTCATCTGTTCGATATTCCATAAACACTTCCAAGTTCAATTATAAGCCGCCGGTAAACTTCCGGCGGAAACTAAATTGCTCCCATTGAGTTGATCTATCCGAGCACGCTAGACTGAAAAAAGAATTTGGTACGTCAGGAGGTAATCGAATGCCGAAATGTCCGATCCATCGGATCGACTTGGTGAGTTTCTGCCCGGCATGTCGTGGATCAGTGAGGTCGAAAAGGAAGGCCGCCTCGTCGCGCGCAAACGGCAGGCTCGGCGGCAGACCGCGAAAGTCATCGCGAGCCCGCAAACGATCATCCAGTTGATCGCCGAAAGGCACGACTTAAGGGATTTCCACGAATTTTCCGTTTCTTGCCGCGACGCCATTTTTCCCCGTCTGCTTTGCTTCGGAACCGCGGATTACTCGGACTGCGCGGATCGATCTGCGCAATCCGCGTCATCTGCGGCTGACTTTCCCCATTATTGGGCCTGTCCCGTAGCGAATAGGGTGCAATTGTTGTGCCATGATGATCTGGTTGAAGCGTCTAAGGAAATGCATCTTGATCCGTATATAGATGAGGAAATTTTACCCTCGCTCGCTGCGCGAGCATTATCATTGCAATCCTTCAGGAGGTTTAATGAAGACAATCGGGTTTGCGATATTTCTCCTGGCGTCAGTAGCCCCGTCTTTGGCTCAGCGCACCGAGGGCCCGCCACCACCGGTGCTCGTCGTCACGGGGAACGCCCAGATCTTAACGGTCCCGGATGAAGCCACGGTGAGACTCGGCATTGTTCGCCAAGCCTCTGCGGCTCATGCGGCGCAGGATCAGGTTAACGCCGTCGCCCAGGAGATTCTCAACGCCATTGGTAAAGTCGGCGTATCGCCACAACAAATCCAGACTTCGCGGCTCGCCTTGACGCCGGTGTATGCGCCACGAGGTCCGGAAGCCCGGGACGCGCCGCGCATCGTGGCTTATAGCGCATCAAACGTGGTGACCGTGCGTCTGGAAAACCTTTCAGTGATCGGCCCTGTCATCGACGCCGGGTTGAAAGCGGGAGCCAACCAGTTGGAAGGCGTGCAATTTGGTTTGAGAGACGACTTGCCGTCACGCGAGCAAGCACTGAGACAAGCCGTAAACGAAGCTCGCAGTAAAGCACAGGTCATGGCTGACGCTCTGCATGTGGGTCTTATCGAAGTGCTCGAGGTTTCCGAGGGAGGCATATCCGTGGCCCCAAGAACCGAGTTCGCCGGACGCATGGCGATGGTGGCAGACGCGATTGCACCGACGCCGGTTTCGGCCGGGCAGTTGGAAGTGCACGCCAGCGTCACGGTCCGATATCGAATAGGCCCGAAGCCATAAAAAGTTTCGGTAGGCCCGCCAATCGCCAATTTATAACATCGATTTGCTTCGAGTTTTTGTGCAAAGCTTACTCTGCGGATCGGCGGTCACTCTCACGCATGACCGTAGCGTAATTGGTTCCCATGAAAGTGACCGTCGGGCTGATGTGCCCTTTGACTCCAACGTGCGCACCTTTGCTCGGCACCCCTCTACTGCTGGCAAGTACCCAAAGATTGCCTGTGCCATCGTCGATCTGATAGATCCCCTTGCCCAGCACTCCGATCGATTGGGTCACACGGCCCGCAACGCTCACTTCCTTGTTCATATAGCGTCCTGGATCGGCCGTGATGTCGCCAATCTTCGTTCGCTCACATCCGGCCAACGCCAATCCCACGGCCAGTACGATGACAAAATTTAAGAATTTCTTTGTGCTCATTTTCGCTCCGCTCCGAATCGCGAATTTCGGATCCAGCCCATGGAAGCTTTTTGCCAAATCCGAAATCCGCAATCGGAAATCACTTCTTATGGCGTGTTGCCAAATCGTAGATCAGGCCCGCGACTCCGCCTGATATTGCCCCAATCGCGGCACCCTTCTTTCCACCGGAAACCGCTCCGATCGCGGCGCCAGCGCCGGTGCTGCCTCCCACGATCAAAATTTCACGCTGCAAGGAGCGCTCTTTCTGTGTTGGGTAAACCGGCGTTGTATTCGAGGCTGCAGCCGCCCTTGGTTCGACGTACCGCGTACGAGCAACAGCCGGCATGGATCGGACGGTATTATTTGCTGTCAATACGCTCTCCGGCGCTGGATTGAACGCCCGGCTCGTTGCGGTATAAAGACCCGGCGCCATTGTTCCCACTACAAAAGAGAGCACAAGACCGGCCGCGATCAACATTTTGGAATTCATGCCTGTTACCTCCTCTCGCTCCGGTCTTTGACGGTCCCTGGCAGTCTTTGAAAGCAAAGCGGCATTATTTTCCGCCCGCAATCCCGCGCCCGCGTGGGTTTCGCACGATGCTGAACTTTTGGGCCAAAACAATCGCAGGTCTATCATCCTAACGTGCGGCCTCGTTATGTCTCGTCTTGTGGACACAGATAGAGACGAATGGTAGACTCCACAGCTTTGGATCGACAACAACGCCAAAACTGTAGGAGGAGCGATGGAAGGATTGGAGGCAATCTTCAGGTGGATGCACGTCTTCGTCGGAATCATCTGGATCGGACATCTCTACTTCTTCAATTGGGTCAACGGACCATTCACGGCGAAGCTTGACCCTCCAACCAGAAAGGCCGTCGTCCCGGAGCTGATGCCGCGGGCACTTTATTGGTTCCGCTGGGGAGCAGCTTATACGTGGATCACGGGTGTACTCCTCTTGCTTTTGGTCTACTACCATGGACAACAAGCTCTCGCCGCAGGAGCGGAGTGGTCCGCGGGTGCGATCATCATGATCGCCGTGACCTTCCTTGCCGTCTTCGCCTACGACATGCTATGGAATAGCGGTCTTGCCGGCAACGTGCGCGCCGGGGTGATCGTGTCCTTCGTGCTCCTCTCCATCGTCGTAGCACTCTTCGTCCACTTCGCGCACTTCAGCTATCGTGGGACTCTGATCCACACTGGAGCTCTCTTCGGAACCACGATGGCTTTCAACGTCTGGTTCCGGATCTGGCCCTCGCAACAAAAGATCATTCGAGCGGTGAAGAACGGCGAGCCCCCTGACGCCGGTATCGTGAAGCTTGCGGGATTAAGATCCAGGCACAACACTTACATGTCCCTGCCTTTGTTGTGGGGCATGATCGGACAGCACACAACCTACTTTGCCGGCGGCAATCTCGGGATTCCCAGCAACTATTTTTGGCTGTTCTGGCTCGTCCTGATCGCCATCAGTTGGCACATCGTCTTCCAGTGTTACAAGAAGGCAGGAAAGGTCCAGGGCTTTTAGCCCGCGTTCCGATGCTCAAGAACAAAACGCGGGCTAAAGCCCGCGACTACATGCTGACGCCAGATTCGTTCAGTTTCTACCGGCCTGCGACAACCAACGGAGCGCGAAGCGTAAATTCGAGCTTCGTTTCAGAAGGGATATTCAGTTTCTCGCCTTTGGTCAGCACCTGAACCGCGGTAGCACCACCCGCGCCGACACCGGCGCCGATAGCGGCTCCTTTCTTGCCACCAGCAATCGCGCCAATGATCGCGCCAACAGCAGCGCCCCCGCCGGCGCGCTTGGCGGTCTGGGACCCGCGGCCTTCGCCGACTTCGTTGTACTCGGAGGTAGTGACTGAATACGGAATGCCATTTACATTGATCTGCGTCAGTTCAAGTCCCAACTGGGCGGAACCGGAGATTCGGCCAGCCTCGTTAATATTGGCGATGCGCCCGCGAACGTCTGCTCCGCGTGGAATCACTTCGACTCCACCTTGATAGAGGGGCTCATCGAGCACCGCAGTGAATGTTTCGCCGACTTTGTTGGTTTCGCTGTTGATGCTGTCGATCATGCGAACCAGAATCTTGGATCCGGTCGGAATCGTATAGCCTGTATTGGCTGCGTTCGACGACGCCGGACGCGTTACGCGCTCGCTGCCCGGAACCAGCCTCGGATCCGGTCCGGGTGCTGAGGTTCCGGCCTTCGGCGTTGCGGTGGAAGAGGCCGCACTCTTTTCATCCGCGAATTGAATCTGCTGGACGGAGAGAATGTCATAGTCTTTTACCACTCCGTCACTCGTTCTGAATTTAACAATTCTTGCTGACCCGCCCTCGAAATAGCCGGAAATTCGCTCTCCGGTCTTGAGGACCAACGTATCCGAAAAAACGGGTACCGCGAATAAAGCCAGTACCACGATGAGCGTTATAAATTGTGTCAATTTCCTCATGTGCCTCCCCAAGGAATTTCGATTACCTTATTTTAGATCCTTTCGCCCTCGAATGGTCACCGCTGAATTTTCGGTAGTGGTCTGGGAATTTCTTGGAATTTCGCGACAGATACCGAATTCTGCACTCTCAAGAATTCGGTGTCTGTCCCGAAATTCCCAGACCGTGCAGCCACACGCTATCAATGGGACATAAATAAGCCATAACAAAAAGTAGTGATCAGCGATCTCCATCGGATTACGCGGACTACGCCAATGTTGTAAACTTGCAACCGCATCGGGCCCGTAGCTCAGGTGGATAGAGCATCTGCCTTCTAAGCAGGGGGTCGCAGGTTCGAGTCCTGCCGGGCCTATTTGTGGCGCTAAGTTTCTGTTATATAGTTGAGAGTTGGTCGTGTGGTTAAAACCTAGATAGGGAGCGGAAAAGCGTCAGGTACCGAGCCGTTAGTAACAAGATCGCCTGTAGAGCAGCAGAAGCGCGCGACCGACTAAAGGCGGCATTACCGCAGCGAGGCGAACGGGGGGACCTAACGTGAAGAAAGGAGAATCAGTAGTGTCATACAAATCCCCCCAAACATTAGTTGTCGAGGAAGAACAGCGGGGCAGCGGGGGTGCTGTCATCAACGATTTTCCGGTAAGCGGTAAGAACTTGTTCCCATCCAATATTGCCGGGCTGCCGACCTGGTTCACCATTCGTGCAAACAAGGATGGTTGGATTGCGCGGCGGAAAGAAATTGATTTTCTTGTTGCGATGAATCCCGAGACGGCGCGTGAGGACGTGATGGGCTTAGATCCCAATCGCGTGGTCGTCTATGAAGAGACACTCAAGGCGAATCAATACCGCCGGGACCTCACGTTCTTCCCTGTTCCCTTCACGAAACTCGCTTCGGGAATTACTCCGGATTCGCGGTTGCGCAAGTTACTTGCCAACATGATTTACGTTGGGGCGGTCGGACACCTGTTGGAGATCGACCCGGCCGAGATGGAATTTGCGTTAACCAAACAGTTCAAAGGGAAGGCCAAAGCGGTCACACTGAACAAGACCGCGCTGGATACCGGCCGAAAGTTCGCTGCAGAAAATTTCGATAAAAGCATCGTTCCGTATCGTTGCCAGCGGATGAACGCAACCAAGGGCAAAATCATCATTGATGGCAATTCTGCGGCTGCGCTGGGTTGCATGTTTGCCGGGGTTACGGTTGCAACCTGGTATCCGATTACTCCGTCATCGAGCCTTTGCGAAGCACTGACGGAATACATGAAGGAGTACCGCATTGATCAAGACGGCAAGGCGACCTTTGCGGTCGTGCAAGCCGAGGACGAGCTGGCAGCCGTGGGTATGGCACTTGGCGCTGGCTGGGCAGGCGCACGTTCGATGACCTCCACGGCGGGCCCAGGAATATCTCTTATGCAGGAATTCGTCGGACTTGGCTATTACGCCGAAATGCCGACGGTGATTTTCGATATCACACGAGTTGGGCCGAGCACCGGTTTGCCGACCAGAACGCAGCAATCGGACATCCTGTCCATGGTCTATTGCTCGCATGGCGACACCAAGCACATTGTGCTGATCCCGGCCAGTGTTGAAGAGTGTTTCGAAATAGCGTACGCCGCCTTCGATCTCGCGGAACGATTCCAGACACCGATTTTCGTGCTGAGCGATCTCGATTTGGGTATGAACAATTGGATGTCGGATCCGTTCAAATATCCCGTAAAGAAGTTCGATCGCGGCAAGGTCCTTTCGGTCGAAGAATTGAAGCGGCTAGGAAGCTTCCAACGTTACGGTGACGTCGATGGTGACGGCATTCCGTATCGTACGCTGCCCGGTACGAAGCACCCGGCGGCCGCATACTTCACGCGCGGAAGCGGTCACAATGAAAACGCCGCCTACAGTGAGCGTCCCGATGACTATCAGCGAAACATGGACCGGCTGAACAAGAAGTATGAAACGGCTCGCCAGCACGTGCCAAAGCCCGAAATCGCGCACGCGGAAGGCGCAAAGATCGGATTTCTCGCGTTCGGCACAACACACTGGGCCATTATCGAATCACGCGATCAGCTCGCCCGCGAGTATAACCTCCCGATCAGTTATTACCGGTTGCGCGCGGTGCCATTTACGAAAGATCTCGTCGAATTCATTGAGAAGTATGATCGGGTTTACGTTGTCGAGCAGAACCGTGACGGTCAGATGGCGGGGCTGATCAAGCTCGATATCCCTGCTCATTTGGTCGGCAGGATCCGGAGCATCCGGCATTACAACGGCCTCCCCATTGATGCCCGCTTCATTACGGACGAATTAGTGGCTGCAGAGAAAGGAGAAGAGAACTAATGTCAACTACAGTGCAACCGCCGGCTGCGGCGCCCAAACACATGAACAGATTGGGCTATACGATTGCCGACTACAAGGGTGCCGATTCGACTCTTTGCGCCGGCTGCGGCCACGATGCGATTACGTCTCAGATCATCAAAGCCTTTTACGAGTATGGTGTCGAACCTTACCGTGTAGCGAAGCTCAGCGGCATCGGTTGCTCCAGCAAAACACCGGCGTATTTCCTCAACATGTCGCACGGCTTGAACGGCGTCCACGGCCGAATGCCGTCGCTGGGGACTGGCGTGATGCTTGCGAACCGGACACTGATCTCGATCGGCGTCAGTGGGGACGGTGATACGGCTTCGATCGGCATGGGTCAGTTCGTCCATTTGCTCCGCCGCAACATTCCGATGATTTACCTCATTGAAAACAACGGCGTGTATGGTCTTACGAAAGGCCAGTTCTCGGCCACCGCGGATTACGGCTCCAAGGCAAAGAGCGGAGTCGTGAACCAATTGCCGGCCATCGACCTTTGTGCGATGGCCATCGATCTCGGATGCAATTTCGTATGCCGTTCCTTTGCCGGCGATCCGAAGCAGTTGGTCGCGCTCTTGAAGGCGGCTCTTGGCCATCGAGGCACGTCTCTGTTTGACGTGATCAGCCCTTGCGTCACGTTTAACAACCATGATGGATCGACCAAGAGTTACAAATACGCGAAAGATCACGAAGAATTGCTGCACGAGATCTCATTCGTGCCGTTCTTCGAGCAAATCAACGTGGAATATCAGGAAGGCGAGGCTATCGATGTCGAGTTGCATGATGGATCTCACATCCGCCTGAGGAAAACGGATAAAGGTTACGATCCAACCAATAAAGGAGAGGCTTTAGATACCTTGCGAAATTGTCAGGAGTCCAGTGAGTTCCTGACTGGTCTGATCTACATTAATGAAAGCAAGCCGGATTTCCTGACGCTGTTGAACATGGTGGATGCTCCGCTGGCGACCCTCCCTCAGGAAAGGGTCCAACCTTCTGCGGAAGATCTCACAGAGATCATGGCCGCGTTGATGTAGTTTTGTTGGTGAGCGTCGCTCGACTCGTAGAGCGCTGGATTGTAAAGATGTGCAATATCCTCAGCAATTGCTTGGGCAGATTGCACATGGCTGTTAGACATTGGCGACCGGCGAATGCGAATCGCCGATGTTCAGAAACCAGCAAGTGACTTTTTGTGCAAAGCCCCTTAGAACTATCCTTTAGGAGGACCCTGAAGTTGCATAGCATCCAGGGTCTTTTTGGTCTGGTCCAGTTCCGCCTGGACCGCAGTCAGCCTGTTCTGAGCTTCTCCGAGACGCGCCTGGGCTTGATCCTTGGAGTTTTGATCGGCCACCGGAGCAAAGAATTGATTCGTCAGTTGATTCACCTGAAGCTGAAGAGTGGTTTCTTCATCTTGGAGGTCCTGAATCTTCTTCCGGAGCTTCTCTGCTCGTTCGGTCCAGTCTTTCACGGGATCGGGGGGCTGTACGCGTCCAGGTGTTGGCGCAGTGACAGCGGGAGCCGGCGTTTTCTTATCCGGGGCCACGGGTTTCGGTTCCCCGGCGGGCGGTGTGTTCACCGTAGTTGCATTTCGGACGCCCTCGGCGGCGATCACCGTGGTGGTCTTGAGGTGGGCTCGGCGCTCTCGTTCTTGGCGCGCAACGTCGGCCACGGTCTGAGCTTGGGCTGAAATCGTCAGGAATAACGTCAAAATCAAGAGCTTCATGGTTTCAATTATACATTTCAATTGCCGGGCCTGCTCAGGCGAAATCCTAATGAAACCCGAACGGACTGGCAAAGTGAGGTGTCCGCATTGCGAGCAGGACACGGAAGTTTTTGTCAACGACTCACTCCTTGGTCGCACCCTCGTCACAACCTGTGTATCGTGCGGCCATGACGCGTTCTATGTCCAGAAGGATTTCAATCGCTCGGTTGGCCTTGCAATTGTGGGACTTGGCATTGCCGCAAGCCTGTATTTCTTCGCCCGAGGCCAACCGATCTTCGCGATGGTGGCGCTGGCATTGACCGCGTTCATCGATTTTCTGGTGTACTTGCTGGTGGCGGATGTGACGGTTTGTTACTCCTGCCATGCACTGTATCGGGGCTTTATGCGCAACCCGGAGCATGAGGCTTTCGACTTGAAAAAATTGGAAAAATACGGCGGCCGCACCCCTCGAACGGCGCGCTGAGGCGCCTTGAAAAGCACGATGTCTTTGGAGTATCGTCACTTTTTGGAGATACCCAGCCGTCAAGAGCAGAGAGCAACTCGATGAATGTGAAAGCTATGAATTCGCAGGCGCTGGCTCGTGAAGTTGTTCCGCCGACAAGATTGCCTCCCGAACAAACGCTGCTAGACATGCTTTACTACATGAAACTCACGCGGGAGCTGGAATTTCGGATCGAGCGAAAACTGTACCGGCAGGGCAAGATCGTTGGCGGAGTCTACGTCGGCCGAGGTCAGGAAGCGATCGCCGTAGGCGGTTGTATCGACCTTCGGCAGGATGACGTGGTGTGCCCATCCCATCGGGATATGGGCGCCTTTTTGATCCGCGGAATGTCCCTGCGGTCGATTTTGGCCCAGTACATGGCACGAACAACGGGCGCCACCCGTGGCAGAGAAAGCAATATGCACATGGGCGACTTGAATCGTAACCTTATCGCGTTTGTGAGCATGCTGGGCGACAACGTGCCTGTGGCCGGCGGAGTTGGACTTTCCTTCAAGATGCGCGGCCAGGACCGCGTAGCGCTCTGTTTCTTCGGCGATGGCGCGACCAGTCGAGGGGACTGGCATGAAGGCCTGAACATGTCCTCGGTCTACAAGGTGCCGGTCGTCTTCATTTGCAACAATAACCAATATGCATACTCGACTCCTCTGGAGCGTCAGATGGCTGTTGAAAACGTGGCCGATCGCGCCGAGGCTTATGGTCTTCCCGGCGAAATCGTCGATGGCAACGACATCCTGGCGGTCTGGGATGCGGCCACACGCGCTATTGAAAGGGCACGTAGCGGCCACGGCCCAACCCTGATCGAGTGTAAGACCTTTCGCATGACCGGCCATTCCGCTCACGATGACGCCGGCTATGTGCCTCCCGAGCTTTTCGAACTCTGGGAAGAGCGCGATCCGATCCAAAGATACGAACGCTTCCTCACCGAGCGCGGCATCATCATAAATTCCGGCATCGAAGACCTGCAGACACGGATCAACCACGAAATCGATGAAGCGATTCAAATCGCCGAGAAAGATCCTTTTCCGGATCCGGAAGAGTGTTTGAGGGGAGTTTATTACGAGGGGGAATAAACCGATTTCGCCCTTCGAAGGCGATCCGTCAAGGAATCTGGGAGGAGATGGAAAAGGACGAGCGGGTTTTCGTCCTTGGTGAAGATGTCGGCATTTATGGCGGCGCGTTCAAGGTCACAGCCGGAATGTTAGAGCGGTTCGGCGAGTGGCGGATCATCGATACGCCGATTTCAGAATCCGCCATCGTGGGGACCGCCATCGGCGCAGCGCTGATGGGAATGCGGCCGGTCGCTGAGATGCAATTCGCGGACTTCATTTCCTGCGCCTTCGATCAGATCACGAATTTCGCGGCCAAGTGCCGTTACCGCTGGAGCGCAGGCGTCCCGATTGTTGTCCGCGGACCCAGTGGCGGCGGTGTTCACGGCGGACCGTTCCATTCGCAAAATCCCGAAATGTATTTTGTGCACACGCCGGGCCTGAAAGTGGTTTGCCCCTCCACGGCGTACGATGCCAAGGGACTGATCAAGGCCGCGATCCGGGACCCCGATCCGGTCATCTATTTCGAGCACAAGTTCCTTTATCGGCGGATAAAGGAAGAGCTTCCCCCGGACGACTTTGTCGTACCCATCGGCAAGGCTGCCATTCGCAGGCCGGGGACCGACATCAGCATCATCACCTACGGTGCGATGGTGTACATCGCGCTGGAGGCAGCCAAGGAACTCGAAAAAGAAGGCATCGATCTCGAGATCATGGATCTGCGCTCCCTGCTGCCGTTCGATAAAGAAGCCGTGTTGGACTCCGTGAAGAAGACGAATAAAGTCATCCTGCTTCACGAGGACACGCGAATCGGAGGATTTGCCGGGGAGTTGGCTGCTATCCTCTCAGATGAGGCTTTTGAATGCCTCGATGGGCCGATTGGTCGTATTACGGCCCCGGATACTCCGGTGCCGTACAGCCCACCACTCGAGGAATTCTTAGTCATCATGCCCCAGATGGGGGAGAGCATTTTTGAAGGCACAATTACGAAGTGGCTCAAAAAAGAGGGCGAAAAAGTCGCTCGCGACGAGCCACTGTTCGAGATTTCCACCGACAAAATAGATTCGGAAATTCCCGCTCCGGCTTCAGGCGTGGTACAGAAGATTCTGGTCGAGGAAGGCCAGACCGTCCAAATCAATACCGTGGTCGCCGTGATCGGGGACGGAACCTCCAAGCCTCCGGAAACGCCGGCGGAAGGAAAGGCGGATGTAAAACCGAAGCCTCCCTCCAAAGAGCCTGCAAAAGAAGTCCAAACGGCATCGACTGAAGGCAAAGCCGTGGAAGAAGAGGAACGCGAAGACGGGGAACATGACGGGGCTCGTTCCTCACCGCTGGTCCGGCGCATCGCCAAGCAGCATGGCATTGACCTGCCGGCGCTGACCGGGAAAGGCACGGGCCTCGGCGGCCGAATTACGAAGCGCGATATTCTCAGTTACATTGAGCAAGGCGCCGCAGAAGCGAAGCCGGATGCTGCGGCTACGCCACCCCCGCGTCCGGTTCCGCCGGAGCCCGGGCCGATGAAGTTGACGGGCGAAATCGAACGCGTGCCCATGACGGCGATGCGGAAAGCGATCGCCGAACACATGGTCCTCAGCCGGCGCACTTCCGCGCACGTGACGACATTCTTCGAGCTGGATTGCTCGCGTATCTTGCAGTCCCGCGAAAAGCAGCGCGCCGAATTTGAGCGCTCCGGAGTCAAGCTGACCGTGACACCGTTTTTTGTCCAGGCCGCCGCCAACGCATTGAAGCGGTTTCCCATTGTGAATTCGTCCGTCGAAGGGGAGACCATCGTTTACAAGCGCGCCATCAACATCGGAATCGCCGTGCATCTCGAATGGGGTTTGATCGTCCCGGTCATTAAGCACGCCGACGAGAAGAACTTGTTCGGCGTCGCCAGAACTCTAAATGATCTCGGCGAGCGGGCCCGGAACAAGAAACTCACGCCAGAGGACGTGAGGGATGGAACCTTCACGATTACGAATCCGGGCCAGTTTGGAGGACTGATCGGGACACCCATCATCAATCAGCCTCAGGTTGCGATTATGGCCATGGGCGGGATCAAGAAGCGAGCCGTGGTTATCGACGATGCGATCGCGATCCGTCCTATGATTATGCTGTCACTTTCATTTGATCACCGCGTCGTGGACGGCGCTGTCGCCGATCAGTTCATGGCCGATGTTCAAAAGCAACTGGAGAACTGGCAGGTTTAGGTGCACGAACATCTCAAGAAACGAGATCAGGTCCGCGACATCACGCGTGAGGTACTGCAGACGTTCGGCAACCTTCAGCCAAAGCTGGAGCACCTGGCAGCGACTCCCCTGCCGGACAAGAGTTCCGTCATCCAGATCCTCGATGATTTGCTTGAAGTGATCTATCCCGGATATTTCGGACGCAAGTACGTCGAGAGCGCCAACATCGAGTACTACGTCGGCGATCTCCTCGATTCGATCTACTCCCGGCTGACGCAGGAGATCTATTGCAGCGTTCGGCCCCAATGTGCGAGTGAAAGCGATGTCTGCAATCACTGCCATGAGATTGCTGAACAGGAGGCGATCGTTTTTCTGCGAAAGATGCCGGCTTTGCGCGGCCGCTTATCGCAGGATGTCCAGTCGGCTTATGACGGCGATCCGGCGGCGAAGAGCATCGACGAGGTGATCTTTGCGTATCCGGCAATCTTTGCGATCACGATCTACCGCTTTGCCCATGAACTGAATATCCAGGGAATCCCGCTGCTGCCGCGGATCATGACGGAGCATGCCCATTCCATCACCGGGATTGACATCCATCCCGGGGCGACGATTGGAACCGGATTTTTCATCGATCATGGCACGGGCGTTGTCATCGGTGAGACGACAAACATCGGCAACCGCGTCAAACTCTATCAGGGAGTCACTCTTGGAGCCCTGAGCTTCGCGATGGACGAAGAAGGCCGGATGATTCGCGGTAAGAAGCGCCATCCAACGATTGAAGACGACGTCGTCATTTACGCGGGCGCCACAATCCTCGGCGGCGGCACTGTTATCGGCCGTGGCTCCGTCATCGGTGGTAATGTGTGGTTAACTCGGTCGGTGCTGCCGTACACGCGCGTGATCATCTCCGAACCCGAGCTTGTAATCGATCAGAAATGAGGGCTCCCATGATTAGAGACACTGCCAACAAACTCATCGAAAGTTTTTACGGATGTCTCCCCTACCAAACCGCCGTGCACCTTGCCAATGCCCAAAAAGAG
>QHXC01000302.1 GCA_003222815.1 Acidobacteriota bacterium
CATCGGCTTTCCTGATCGGCGGCGCCGGATCCGTGGTGGGCTCACTTTGGCCAGTGGAGGGATCCAGCACGGCAGATCTGATGATCCGCTTCCATCGCGCATTCGCATCCGCCCAAATGCCCGTGGCGCAAGCCTTGCGCCGCGCTCAACTCGACTTCCTCGAGGCGCACCCGGAACGATCGCATCCTTACTATTGGTCCGGCTTCGTGGTGACGGGAAATTTCAGCGCCCTGAGATGAGATAAAAAGTTTCTTAGCCGCCAATTGCGCGAATGACGCGAATGGGCCCCAGAAATTCCCGGCGTGGCCAGCCGCAATAATATCGGCGGCTCATTCGCGTTATTCGCGCAATTCACGCTAATGCTCCCACAGACCCGTGCTCATGTATCTTTCGCCAATGTCATTGAGGAGCGTCACGATGACGCCTTTCCGAATGCGCTTGGCCGTTTCGTAAACGCCGTGCAGGTAGGCGCCGGAAGACTGTCCGGCGAAAATACCGTAGCGGGCCAGAACGGCGCACATGCGGGCAGCATCCATACTGGAGACGCGGACCTTCTGATCCACCACGGACATATCGAGGATTTTAGGAATAATATCGTCTGGATTTTCCAGAGGCTTGAGACCTTCGATGCCAGGAAAATCCTCGGGTAAGATCTGAACGATTTCTACGCCTGGAACATCCTTCTTCAAGCGGCGTCCCACACCTGTGATTGTCCCGCCCGTGCCGACGCCGGCGACAAAGTGAGTGATTTTCCCTTCTGTCTGCGCCAAAATCTCCGGCGCTGTCGTCTCGTAATGCGAGAGCCAGTTGTGCTCGTTGGCGTATTGATCACAGTGGAAGTACCGATCCGGATCGCGATCTGCAATCCGATGCCCTTCACGAAGGGCTTCGTCATAACCTTCCAAGGGATCGGTCTGGACGAGCGTCGCGCCATGCGCCTTGATCCGGAGTTTGCGTTCCTTGCTCGCATTCCCCGGCACAACAATCTGTACAGGCAGACTCATCATGGCGCCCAGCATGGCATAGGCAATTCCAGCGTTGCCCGAACTCGAGTCCAGTACCACCTGGCCTTTCCCGACCTTGCCCCGGATCAGAGCCTCTAAAAGCATTCTCCGGACTGGACGATCCTTCAGGCTCCCACCCGGATTCGTGAATTCCGCCTTTGCGTAGATCTCTACTTCGGGAAACTCTTCCTTGAAGCACAGGATCTCCACCATGCGTGTGTTTCCAATGAGATTGAGTGCCGGATATCTCTTATGAAATTCCGCGTATCGTTCTTCTACGGCAATGGCGGCAAATGGATTCATACGGACCATTTGTACCACAAACGGTATATGCTGATGAAAAAGGAGCAACATGAAGATGCCTCTCGTGCGGACACATCGGCTGCTGCGATTCATCGAAAAATAAGCACGCAACCAAGCACTTTCATCAGACACGGCATCCGATCATCCAATCCTTCCAACCCGGCGAGGACTGGCGTTGGTGCTTCGTCCATGAAATGATCCTGCACTGAATCTTGGGATGAATCTCCTTGCGGCTGCCGCCAGCATCGGCCTGATCCTCATCATACTGTGGGATGCGTTTGAGGTAATCATCCTCCCTCGCCGAGTCACGCGCAAATTTCGGCTCACGCGTTTCTTCTATCGCTCCACCTGGAAACCCTGGCGGGCTCTCGGAAGACAAATGGCGGCCGGTAACCGTCGAGAGTTGTTCCTCAGTTTCTACGGGCCGGTATCTTTGATATTGCTGTTGGGCATCTGGGCCTGTGGACTGATACTCGGCTTCGCGTTCCTCCACTTGTCCATCAGGACGATGATGAAATTGCCCGATGGTGAGGCCACATTTTTTTCATATCTTTATTTCAGCGGCTCGACGTTCTTTACGTTGGGCCTTGGCGATGTCGTCCCGCAGACCCGGCTTGGTAGAGGGCTGACCATCGTCGAGGCCGGCATGGGCCTTGGATTTCTTGCGATCGTCATCGGATATCTTCCGGTCTTGTACCAGGCATTCTCTCGGCGCGAGCTCAATATCTCGCTTTTAGATGCGCGTGCCGGATCGCCGTCGACGGCGGCAGAACTGTTGCGGCGTCACTTTGATGGCGAACAATTCGAGGAACTCGGGGCATTTCTTCGCGAGTGGGAACGATGGGCGGCTGAACTGCTCGAGAGTCACTTGTCGTATCCTGTACTTGCGTACTACCGCTCGCAGCACAGCAATCAATCCTGGCTTTCCGCCTTGACGACAATTCTCGATGCGAGTTCGCTGGTCGTGGTCGGAGTTGACGGGACGCCGGCGAGGCAGGCGCAACTCACGTTTGCCATGGCTCGGCATGCCGTTGCGGATCTCGCCCACGTGTTCAACACGGTTCCGCATCCACCGGTCCCCGATCGGTTGCCGGCGACGGAACTGGATCGCGTGCGGCGTAACCTGGCATCGCGGGGCATTTCCCTTCATGATGGCGCTGCCGCTGCAGAGAAACTGAACGTACTGCGACGAATGTACGAGCCCTATGTCAATGCGCTTTCCGAACACCTGCTGATGCCATTACCAGCATGGGAAGTCGAAAGCGCGGCAGCCGACAACTGGCAAACAAGCGCGTGGGAACGTGTGGCAAAAGTCACCACAGATCATTTTTGAGAGCTCGCGCGGAACGAACCTGCCAGCCAGGGCCCGGCGGAGGCCAGCCGTCTTCTCAATCCTACCCAGATGCGCCACCAGTAAGGAATGACCGCGGGTATTCGTGGTTCGTCGTCATCGATGCGATAACTGCGGTTCCGCGCAAGCTGCTTCACCGTTTCTTGGTAAGCAAACACGTTGCAGCGAATGCAACGTAGCAAGGGAATCGAAACTTCAAGTATCGGAACAAACAGATGGTCTGTAGATTCGCAAATCGGGCCGTCATTCATCAATGCCGACAATATAGCATACCGGCAAAAGAGAAGAGCCGCGAATTGCGCGAATACGCGCCAATTCGCGACTAGAAAAACACGAATGTCATTACCAGGAACAACGGGATCAGGATCAGCCCCGAATACAACATGTACCCGCCAAATGATGGCATCTTGATGCCGGAACGCTCGGCAATGCTCTTCACCATGAAGTTCGGACCGTTACCAATGTAAGTATTTGCGCCCATGAAAACCGAGCCGCAGGAAACCGCAGCGAGCAAAGCCTCGCCGGCTCCGGAGTGCAATAGCGCGCTCAAATCGTCCACGCGGCCACCGACCAGACCCGAGGCCATCGCGGTGAACGTCAGGTATGTCGGAGCGTTGTCGAGAAAGCTCGACAGGGCGCCGGACATCCAGAAAAACTGCCACGGATCTTTCAAATCCAGCGACACTGCTCTGGCGTGCAGAATCTCCAGAGCCGGAATCATCGTAATGAAAATGCCCAGAAAAAGCGCGGCAACCTCCGCGATCGGATGGAAGTGGAAATGGTTCGCATGGTGAACCGCACGCGGGGTCGTGTACCACGAGAGCACGGCCATCGTGAGCATGATGCTTTCCTGAATCCCCCTCGGCCAACCAAAGTATCCACTCAGAATCGCTGCGCCCATGACTCCCATCAGATAAAAAACATTGATGCCACCCTGAACATGAATTCGCCGGTGCGGCTGGACGTCTTCGGCAAGCGCGCCCGGCGTTTCGACGTCCTCCTTCACAAAAACGTATTGATCGAAAATGTTGAAGACGACCAGGAGAATAGTTACCGCAAGTGCCCACTGTGGGATCAGAGTCAGTGTCCAGTGGAACGGCACGCCACGCAGGAATCCCAGGAATAGAGGTGGATCGCCCAGAGGCGTTAGCAGTCCACCGATGTTGCTAACCATGAAAATGAAAAAAATGATCAGGTGGGACTTGCGTTGCCTCGCCTGATTCGCGCGCATGTACGGCCGGATCAGCAGCATGGAAGCGCCTGTCGTGCCGATGATATTGGCCAGCAACGCTCCCACTGCCAGGAAAATCGTATTCACCAGGGGCGTCCCCGCAAACTCCCCTTTTAGATAGATCCCGCCGGAAATGACGAATAGGGCTCCGAGCAATGTAAGAAACGAGACGTAGTCGAGGAGCGAGTGCATCAGTAGGTTGGGGTCGCACGGCATGACGACGGCGAGCACCGGCAAAGACACGATGACGCTCAATATCGTCTTGTTCCTATTGCTGTCCCACCAGTTCGAAACGGTCATGGGAAGTATCGCAATGGACAACAACATCGTTATGAATGGAAGGAGACTCCAGTTTGGGAAGCACAGTGGGCTTGGCTCTGCAGGCATAAGCGAACAATCATTGCATGAAATTCATTTCCGAACTGACCTATGTCTTTTGCCGTGTAAGGAAAAAGATCAGGTCCGACTTCGTGATGATATCGAAGCCAGAAGCCTGTTTGACCAGAATCGCAGGCGTCTGCTTATCCATGGACTGGGCCAGTTCGGTGAGAGATGCACCTTCGGAGATGACGGGGAAGGGCTTCTCCATGTACTCCGCGACGGGCTTGCGTTTGGCAACCGGATCCGAAACCAGAATGTTGAGTATTCCCGTCTCGCTCATGCTGCCGACCACCTCACCCCCTTCGATGATCGGAACCTGGGAGATATCGTGTTCCCGCATGAGGTTCACGGCTTCTTCAACCGTAACTCCGAGCGGAATCGAAACGAGCTGTCCGGTCCGCCGCACCTTGTCGTGCAAGACCTGGCCGACGGTCAAGCTAATGCGCGGCTCGAGAAATTGGTTTTCCCGCATCCAGTTGTCGTTGTAAATCTTGCTGAGGTACCGGGTTCCCGAATCCGCAACGAGGATGACGACGATATCGTTCTCGGTCAGTTTCTCCGCGCACTTTAATGCGACGTGCAGCACTGCGCCGGATGATCCTCCGGCAAAGATTCCTTCGAATCGCGCGAGCAGCCTTGTCCGCAGGAACGCATCCTTGTCTGAAACGGCGTGAATCTCGTCGATAACAGAAAAGTCCACGTTGCCCGGCAGTTCGGTCTGGCCGATGCCCTCAACCTTGTAAGGGTGGATCTGTGGTTTGACGCCGGTTCTGAACATCTCCGCAAAAATGGAACCTTGCGGATCGACGCCAATCACACGGATATCCGGGTTCTTCTCCTTCAGAAAGCGAGCAATGCCTGTGATCGTGCCACCTGTGCCGACACCGATCACCACGTGCGTCACCTTGCCGTCGGTTTGCTGCCAGATCTCGGGGCCGGTGGTTTCGTAGTGCGCCTGGGTATTGGCGGGATTCTCGTACTGGTTCGGGTAAATGCTGTTTGGAATCTCGCGGCTCAAACGAAGAGCCACGGAGTGGTAACTGCGAGGATCATGATGGTCAACCTCAGTCGGAGTAACGATGACTTCCGCGCCCAGGGCCCGGAGCGAGTCGATCTTCTCCTGGCTCATCTTGTCCGGCATCGTGAAGATGCATTGGTACCCCTTGATCGTCGCGGCCAGCGCCAGGCCCATGCCGGTGTTGCCTGAAGTCCCTTCAATGACTGTACCGCCCGGCTTGATCTTGCCTGCGTTCTCGGCCGCTTCCAGCATCGTGATGCCGATACGATCCTTCACGCTCCCGCCCGGATTCAGGTATTCCAGCTTCGCCAAAAGCGTCGCGCGCAAGCCCCGCGCCACGCGGTTCAACCGAACCATGGGAGTGTTGCCGATTACTTCAAGGATGTTCTCGTACCACATGGATGAAACGGGATTTCGGATTGAGGATTTCGGATTGAGGATTTGAAAGACGCGAACCTAAGGAGGTTCCCGAAATCCGCAATCCGAAATCCGAAATCGGTCTGTCCCCTACGATACCACAAGCATTTCCTGGACCCGGGCCTCCATGCGGCTGAGCCTTTCGGCTCCGGTCGCTGTCGGAAGATTGCTGATGTACACGTTTTTGAGACCACGCCGGAATAGCGCGTGAACACTGAGCGCACAGATTTCGTCGGGGCTTTGGTTGGCCTCAAAATCTTTTTTTAGCTCCTCGATCGGCACTGGAAAGAACTTCGATAAGAGGGCGAGTGTGTTGCTATTAGGGCTCCGATAATAGAAGACGCCGAAAATTCCGGGAATCTTGACGCCCAAACGCACGGTTTCATTCAGGAATTCATCGATGGACTGGCTCTGGTAATGTGAAACGATCTGCGCCATATAGAAATCGGCCGAATATTCCGGATAGAGGAGGAATTCGACCTGCCTGCGGCCGCCATGCGGGCTCGCCCAGCCCCCCAGAGTCATTCCAGGGACCGCCTGCCGGATCAGCCGCCGCAATTCATAGGCATGTTCCACGCAGCGCGGCGTATCGTCGCTCTTGTCACCGCCTAGAACGACAAGGGACGTAAACCCGAGCAGGTAGGATCGCTTGGCGAATTCCAGGCAGTATTCGAGCGAGTGTTTCGTCGTCAGGATTGGAATGATCCGCGCGCGTTCCGCTTCCGACCCGAGATTGATCGTCACGTGACGAAGGTTCGGCTCCTCGCGCCGGCCGATCGCGCCGTCCGTCATGAAGACGAACCGCCCCAGCGACGTCACTTTCCGCATCAAATGATTGCTGTCGATCCACGCCTCGATACTCTGTTCCAGGGGCAGATCCATCCGTGGCGGACACATTTCCACGTTCAGGAGAAAGCGCTTGGAGTTGAGCAGAGATTTGAGTAAGGACATAAGAAAAACTTCAACTTCGCCGTACCGCCGCAGCAGCCGCCTTCCTTGATTCGATCTTCTTGGCCTTTCGTGTTGGAGCGACGGTGACCTCGACCCGATAGTTGTCGAGCGCACGGGCCAATTCGGCTTCGACCCGGCGGCGAAGCCGATCCGGCGAGACGACGACGGCCGAAGACCCAAAGCTGAGGATCCACGAACCCAGTTCGAACTCGCCGCCGACGTGCATCTTCATGCGGATCCGCCCGTCGCCGATCTCCCGGACCTGCTGCGACGGATGCCAAACTCGCGACCTCACATACTCGGCAATTTCCTTATTAAAGATGATATTGACGTCGAACGGTTCCTCCTTCACGAGGCCGAATGCGGACTCCAGGTAGCTCTCCACGGAAAAGTCGGGTGGCTTTTCGAAAGAATCTCGAAGTTTCTCGATGGTCTCAATGCGTTCCACTGCGAAGGTCCGAATCTGCTGGTACTCCTCGACGAATGCGAACAGGTAGATTCCACCGCGAAAGTACATCAATCGATACGGATCAATGATGTACGTTTTCTTGCTGCTCCAGTTCTTTCGGTGCGTCTGCCCGGACGCTGATCATCGAGTCGAGACTGTCGAGAAACTGGATGTTCTTCGCCGGAAGTGCGCTTTCAATCTTTTTAAAGGCTGAAGCCATGTCGCTCGAAAACGGAGGGGCGGCGAGATTGATGACAAGCTTCTTACTGAAATAAAGCGCAGCAGCCTCCGAAAGCGAAAGGCTGGCCAACGGAAGACCTTTGTATTCGTCGCTCAGCCGCCAGTACACTTTTCCGTCGTAACGCTCGTCGTAGAGCGGGAAGCCGGCCTCCATAAGCGCCGCAAGATCGCGGCGGATGGTCTTTGTGGAGACCACATGGTGCTCGGCCAAATCCAATATCGTGGTCCAGCGCGTGGTTTCAATCTGCTTGAGAATGGCCCACTGCCGAATCAGTTGCGCGTTTCGCCCCATTGTCCCTCTCCTTCCCGTTACGGACGCGGTGTCATAAACACGAGTATTACCAAATCCTCGGCTGCGCCATTCCTAACGCCATGTTCCTGGCCTGGCCTTGCGATGACGGCCTGGCCCGAACCCAGTTCCTTCTCTTCGCCTGCAATGTGGAACGATCCTCTGCCTCGAAGAACAAAGTAGATCTTGTCCGATTCCGCATGAGCGTGAATCCGCTGATCTTGCCCAGGTTTCAGGCAATAGAGATCGCAGAAGTACGTCGTCGAGTCGAACAATGGTATCTTCTGCATCTTGTCATCCGAAAAACGCACGAGGTCGTGGATGTTTCTGGTTTCCATAGATGAGGTCGGGATCGACTTGGGATTTCGGATTCGGATTGCGAATTTCGGATTTTGAGGAACTGCTCGCATGGCCGGCTCCCTAAATCGGCAATCTGCAATCCGAAATTTTTTCCGGCCTAAATTGTAGTGGAAACGCGCCCGTTGAAGGCACAATTACTTCTTCAACGCAGCGGTTCAGTTCAAGGTCACAACGCAAACACCTTGGCCTCGGGAACAATTTCCTCGACCTGACGGACCAGGTGCGGATGGCAAGTGAAGAGCATCACTTGATGGGTAGTGCAGAGATCGCGGATGGCTTGGAAGGAGGTGCGGCTGCGGTCGGGGTCGAAGTTGACGAAGATATCATCGAAGACCACAGGCAATGGGTCAACATGATTGGCGTATTCGCGCACAAGGGCGAGGCGCATCGAAAGATAAAGCTGTTCGGTTGTGCCGCGGCTCAGGACCTGAGGAGAGAACCGGACGCCGTCGACACGTTCCACCTGGATTTCGCCGCCATCGAGCGGAGCGATCACTCGAGTATACCGGCCTTCGGTCATGACACTGAAGAACGACGAGGCCTGGCGGAGCACCTCAGGTTGGCGCTCGGTCTCGTAGATTCTTCGCGTCTCATCGAGCATGGCGCGGCATAAAGTCAACACGGCCCACTGTTCGGCCGCTTCGTCGATTCGCGCCAAAATCGTTTCCTGCCGGGAGAGGGCGCGAGAACGCTCTTCACTTTTCTCCATCATCGTAATCCGCTCTTCCACGCGGCCGGTTTCGTGCCGGACCTGGACGAGGCGCTGTTCAAGTTCGGCCAGCTCACGTTGAGCGGTCTCGAATTTGGCCTCTTCATCGGCCCGCACGTCAAACAACATGCCCGACTCCGGTACATCCGCCGGAATCTTTTCAAGCTCATGTTGGAGTTGCTGGCGCTGTTTGTAGACCTCGGCATACTCGAGAAACTCCTGCTCATTGGCGGCGGAAGCCTCACTTAACAGGGCCGCGATGTTTTGTTCCGAGTCCTCGATCTGATGCAGAATCCGTTGTAGATCGGTTTCCCCGCGCGCCAAAGCGTCATCCAGGCTTCGAGCCTCGTCACTCAATTTCGACAGTCGAGTGAGTTCGGCCGCGCGCTGGTCAATGTCGTCCTGAGTGACTTCGGCCCGGCCCGTGAGCATTCGACTCTCGGATTCGATCTGGCGAGCTTCACTTTCGGTTGTCCGAAGCTCGGTTTCACACGCTTTGAGCCGCGCCGAGCATGCGGCGATTTGCTTTTCGAGAGCCGCCGTCCGTTGCTTGCGTTTCCGGTACCAGAACACCGCTGCGATCGAGACCGTAGCCAAAAGCGCGGCAACCTGTTCATGACCGGCGAAAGCAAGCCCGGCAAGGCCAAACCAGAACAGGCCAACAAATAGAAAGAAAGCTAGCCGTGATGGCGGCGTCGTAACGGCCAACGCTCGCAGCAGAGTGTTTCTTTCCTGGCCTATGGCGTCGCGCCGTGCAATTCCCGCAGTGTATACACGCCTGGTGGCATCGATCTGAGGTAGCAGATTCCGGAGAGACTCCAGAACTTGAGCGCGGCGCTCCCAATCCTCTGGATCCACGCGCATTTGCAGACGCCTCAGACGGAGGGCTTCGGCTTCACTTTCATTTTTCTTACGCTCTTCTGTAAGCACGCGGTGTTGACTCAATAAGAGATTGAGGCGTTCGACCCCACCCTCCGGGAACCGATCGACGGCGTGCAGTTCCCGCAGCTTGGTCTCAATATTGCTTCGCCGCTCCAAATGCGGCCGTGCCTTCACGCGTTTGGCATAGTGTTCGACCCTTCGACTGACTTCCGCAACCGAGTCCTCGAGAAGCGAAAGCTCCACGGCCAACCGTATACGGGCTTCATGAGCGGCCAGGTAGT
>QHXC01000303.1 GCA_003222815.1 Acidobacteriota bacterium
TACACGATGCGGCCGATGCCGATGCCGCTGATTCTCACTGGGATCGTTACCACTGAGGATGTGATCGTCAGCCCGCAGGTCGGTGGTCAGATCGGGCAGTTGTTGGTCAAGGAAGGTGATCTGGTGGCGCGCAATCAGTTGATCGCCGTCATGGTGACGGACGAACTGCAGGCAGATCGCGCTTACTACGAGCACACGGTCGAAAGTATCGCGTCTCAGGTGGGAGAGAACGAAGCCCTGTTGCGATACGAACAGCGGCAGACCGAGGACCGGATCCAGCAGGCTCAGGCGAGCCTCGAGGCGCAGATTGCCCAACGGGCCGAGGCGGCCGCGGATCTGGAGAACGCCAGAATTACGTTTGAGCGAACCCAGAAGCTATCGGAGCAGGGTGTGGCTCCCGTACAGCAACTCGATCAGTCAAGAACCGCATACGAAGCGGCCAAAGCCCGGGTCAGTTCGATGGACAAGCAGGTCGAAGCTCAGCGCGCCGCCGTGGCCCTGGCCAACGCGAACTCCGAGCAGATCGCAGTTCGGCAGAGCCGCGTTCGCACCACCCAGCAGCAGCGCGACGCGGCAGCCGCGCAACGCCAGCGGGCGGATGTTCGTCTGTCCTATTCCGAAGTTCACGTGCCGATTGATGGCATCGTCGACGTGCGGGCTGCCAGAGAAGGCGAAGTCATCAACCCGGGCCAACCCATCGTCACGCTGATCAACCCGGATGATCTGTGGGTGCGGGCTGATGTGGAAGAGACCTACATTGACCGGATTCGTCTCGGTGACCAGTTCAGAGTCCGCTTGCCTTCAGACGAAGTGCGCAGCGGCACGGTTTTCTACCGGGCTGTGGACGCCGGTTTTGCAACCCAACGCGATGTCAGCCGGACGAAGCGCGACATCAAAACATTCGAAATCCGATTGCGCGTTGATAATAAGGACCGGCGGCTTGCTGTCGGAATGACGACGTATGTGGAGTTGCCGATGCCGTAGAGGGAATTCCAAATTTGTTTCACCATGGCCGACATCGAAGTTCATGAAATTACGAAGCGATTCGGAGATTTTACTGCCGTCGATGGTATTACGTTCTCCGTCGAGCATAGCGAGATCTTCGGATTATTGGGACCCAACGGGGCGGGGAAGTCCACGCTGATCCGGATGCTGACGACATTGATCCCGGCCACGTCGGGTACGGCCCAAATCTGCGGTCACGATGTGGTCCGCGAAGCCGACCCGGTGCGGCGTTTAATCGGCGTTATTCCTCAGGCCATGACCAGTGATCTGGAATTGAGCGTCGAGGAGAACCTTCTGATCTATGCCAAACTGTACGGTGTTCCACGCGAGCGGCGCAAACGTTTGATGAAGGAATTGCTCGAAGCCGTTGAGCTTGCCAACTGGAGAGACAAGCCTGTTAGAAACCTATCGGGCGGAATGCGGCGGCGGGTCGAGATTGCTCGCGGTTTGGTTCATGAACCGCGTGTCTTTTTTCTGGATGAGCCGACCACAGGATTGGATCCGGTGTCGCGAGTGGCTGTGTGGGAAATGTTGAAGCACGTTAAGGAGCAGCGCGACCTGACGGTGCTCCTTACAACCCATTACATGGACGAGGCCGACAAGCTCTGCGACCGCATTGCAATTGTGGATCACGGAAGGCTTGCTGCGCTGGACTCTCCGATGAAGTTGAAAGCGTCGGTTACCGGCAAGAACTTCCTGGAGGTGAGTTTCCCGGCCACACCTCCCGGATGGGAAGACCGCGTCAAAGCGCTACCGGACGTGGAACACGTTTCGAGAGTCGATAATGTGTTTCGCGTTGCTACTCGCAACGGCCCGGCAACAACGATGGCTTTGCTCGAAGCGGCGGCACAGATCAATTTGCCGGTGCATTCCTTGTCTGTTCAGAGCACAACCCTCGATGATGTGTTTGTACACTACACGGGCCGGCAGTTGCGCGATGCCTTGCAGGAGGCGTCACCGATGGACAGTTCCTTCATGATCCGGAGAAGATAGTGAGCGGGAAAACCGATGCATAGAGCGATGGCTATCCTCGAGCGTGAGCTTCGACGGTTTCGGCGCAGTCCTGCCTTGATTATCATGTCGCTCATCTTTCCGATCATCCAGCTTATCGTTCTGGGTTATGCCTTCGGCGGTCAGGTTCGGAATCTCAAGCTTGGTATCGTCGATCACGATCACCGCGTGCCGGCCGTAAAGCTCCGCGAGCTGTGTCTGGCGATTACCGCAAACGCGCGAACGTTCGAAACCATTGAGTACAGCGATTCCGGACAGGCTCTGACGGACCTTCGGAATGGACGGATCAACGGTGTGCTCACCATACCCCCGGAATTTTCCGAACGGGTTGTGGATGGAAGCGAACCGCGAGTGGCGCTGGTCGAGGACAACACCGACGGATTTGTGGCGTCGGCGATGGTAGGTTCCGTTACGGCTATGATTGCGGGCTACAGCCAACCTGCCGTTAAAACGGCCAGGATCTCAGGGCAGCCGCGGCTGGATGTGGTCGAAGTCTATCCCTACGTGCCCTACATTCAATACCTGTTGCCGGGATCCACCGTCATGTCCATTTTCATGATGGTGATGATTGGAGGGGGCATTATTTTCATCGACGATAAAGCCCGCGGTCTGCACGAAGGGTATCTGGTTACGCCGATCACGAAGCTCGAGCTGATTACCGGGTTTAATCTCTCCGGGACGATCAAGGCCGTCATGGCAGGGACGGTCCTGATGACCTTGGGTTCGATCATCGCAGGTATTCCAAATCCTTTCGAGCCGATGAGGCTTTTCCGGGTGTTTGTGGTTATTGTCATAGCGTCTCTGGCGCTCGTCAGCATGATGTTTCTCCTCATGGTGCGGGTCAGCGATCCGCTCCTGCCGCGAGCCATCTTCGGTGTGCTCAATACACTATTGTTTTTTCCCAGCGGAGCTGTTTACCCCCAGCAGGCATTTCCAGCGTGGATGCAGGTGATTGCGAAGGTCGATCCCTTTACTTACATCGTGCACGCGCTCAAAAGCCTGCTCTTGAAGAACACAGGTTTTGTCGCCATTTCATTCGATCTCACGTATCTCATCATCTTTGCCGCTGTGGCAATGACCGCCGCGACGCTCCTATTCAAGCGGACACTGTAGTTCCGTAAATTCGGATCGAATTACCTGCGGGGCCCGAAGGCCACCAAAGTTCAGACATCCTGATCTCGTGAGACAATTTGCGGCAAACGAGGAAAACAGAATGAGCCGGAATTCCCCTCCTTGGCGAAGGAGGGGAGTTTTCGCTTCGTATAGGTTCGTCCTGAATTCCTCGACCTCAGGAGTTCTGAAGTTGGCGCGGACGAGGTGGTCAGTCCTCCAAGCGTGTTAGGAGCGGAATCTCCTTTTCTTAATACTTTGTCGCCTTGCACACAAAGTTCGCAGCTTCGTCCGTGCTTCCGCTTCCTTTATAAGTCGCAACCTGCGGATATGGACATAGCGGACGCGTGCGGTCTACCGCGCCATTTCGGTTGCGAGACGCAAGAATTTGCTCCGGCGCCTTGTGTTTCTCCACCCATTGCTCGAGCGCGCTGAGCATGTCGAAACTGCTCGTGCCGTCGCCGCCACCGCAGTGGGCCATGCCCGGCACCATAAACAGACGATAGTTGTCTTTCACCTTGCCGGCGTCTCCCATCGTCTCGAGCACGCTCTTGTAGTAATTCACGCTGCTCATCGGAGTGATCTGTGGGTCGCTCCAGCCGTGATAGTGGATGAGCTTACCGCCGTGTGCAAAGAACGGTTTCAGGTTCGGGTCTTGCGCATTGATCGTGCCATTTTCGATCTTGTGCGTCAGAGCCATATCCGTGTCGAAGTTGAGAGTTTTGTAATCCCAATTCGCATCCTTGAACACCATGTACTGGAACATCTGTGCTCCAAGACCGAACGGTTGCGGCGACCCAAACGTGGCCCAGCCGAGTTCGCTTCCTGGTTCGAGACCGGGAAAGATCTCTTGCTTGCTTCGTGGATTGACTACGGCAGTATAGCTCTTGCGTGCAGATTCCACCTGAGGCGCCGTCAGACAAGTGGCCGCATCGCCACTCTTGCATTCCAGCAGTTTCGGATCGAACTGGCATACTTTTGGATTTTCCAGAACGCCATCCTTCACACCGTCGCCGGCATCACAAGCATCGAGGACGGCATTATGGATCAGCGGGTATTTGCTTGCAGGGATGTAACTAGCTTCGTCCTTGTGCATCGCTTGAGCAACATACATGGAGAACGCAGCCCGGCCCGTCGTATTGAGTGCCGGTGCGCCGGCGATGATACCGTCGAAATCCTCCGGGAAACGCTGCGCTTCCTGGAGTGCCTGTCTTCCACCGGCCGAGCAACCATTGAAGTAAGAGAGCTGGGCGCCATTGCCATAGTAAGCCGCAACGATCGCCTTGGCCTTCACGGCCATTTCGTGGACCGCCCGGTAGCCAAAGTCGATCAGCTTTTCCGGGCGTTGCATCCATGGGCCGCCGCCGCCTTCATGCCCAGTATCGGTGCTGGACGTGGCATAACCGCGCCGGAGACCCGTCGCAAGCGCATTGATGTCGATGTTTCCATTCCAGCCGCCGTTTCCAACGGCCTCGAATTTTCCGTTCCATCCCGACGCCGGGAGCCAGACTTCGATTTTGATATCGGAGTCGGTCGAGGGTTTCAAAGTGGCTGCCACGCGGCAAAAGGCGGGCAGATCGTCGAAGCGTGGCGCCGCGCCACGTCCGGCCGCAGGCACAGTGAACGCCCCGGCGGCTACAGACTGCGCCATCGTGATTGTCGTGTCCGGCAACTTGAGCCCGGCCAGGCTCTCGCACGACGCGGCCGCTGCGGGCAACGCTGTGGACACAAACATCGCGGCCAGGAACGCCGCAACGACAAAGGCATGGATGCGGAAGTGTTTGGACATTTTGGTCACCTCGCTAGTTGCTGCTCAATTTGGTCCAAAACGCGTGTGCGTGTCAATCAGAACAGCGACAACCAAAAATCAGCCGCGGATTACGCGAATTACGCCAACGGTCCATTCGCGTAATTCGCGTAATCCGCGGCTCACCTGACTTCCACAACATAGCCAAGAAAATTCTCCTTGCATGCCTCGGCGTGACTCAATAAGCTGTCGCGTATCACGAAGAGCAGAATATTAAAACTGATGACATTCAAAGCCATCGCTGTGCTTTTGGCATCCGCCAGCATGGGGGTGTCTCTGCTTTCGGCCCAAGCCGCGGTTTTGCGTGTCTGTGCAGATCCGGATTACCTTCCCTATTCGAATCGAGCCGGCGAAGGTTTTGAAAACAAAATTGCCGAAGCAGTTGCGAAAGCACTCGGTGAATCGGTGGAATATACCTGGGAAAGTACCCGGGGCCAGGGAGGTTTCCCCGAATTCCTGGCGCGTACGCTGGACGCTAATAAGTGCGATGTGGTGATGAATATTCCCTATGGAAGCCGCGACGAGCTTACGACACAACCTTATTACGTCTCGTCCTATGTTTTTGTTTTCAAGAAAAGCAAAAACTACGACATCAGAAGCATGGATTCGGCGGTGCTGAAGCGGATCAAGGTCGGTTTTGAAAGCGACACTCCAGCCGAACAAGGTGTGAAGATGCGCGGCATGCTCCCAGGTGCTGTCGCCTTCGACGTGGGGAGTAATAGCGCGGAGTCCCCCGCTGTCATGCTCGATGCGCTGCAGAGAGGGCAAATCGACGTCTTAATCACTTGGCAGCCGGCGATCGGCAGCTTTTTGAAGCGGCGTTCGGACCTGGAAGTAGTCGTGGTTCCGAACTCACGGACTTTAGGCTCGCCGGAGCAGTATGCATTCCCCATGTCTATGGGAGTCCGCCATGGAAATGAATCCTTGCACCACAGTAAGGACCTTATGGGCAGAAGATGCGGCATCCTGGGCACACTCGTCATTTCCCTGGTGGCGATATTCACGATGCAAACGACGCAAGTGGTGTCTTTTTCCGTGGAAACCAGTCAAGCCGGCCGCGAGGCTGTTGCAGACAATGTCGAAAAACTGTTGAATGAGAGCGACTGCCGCTCTTGTCATGCCATTGATCGCAAGGTCGTAGGGCCTTCCTATAACGATGTGGCCAAGAGATATGCAGCGCAAGCCAATGCCCCCGAACAGCTCGCCCGGAGCATCCGGCAAGGCGGGTCCGGTAACTGGGGCGACCTGTCCATGCCAGCTCATCCTGGTCTGAAGGAGGCGCAGCTCGCAGAAATAGTCCAGTGGATTGTCTCATTGAAGGATGGCGGGCCTGATGCACGGCAAGAAGCTAAGACTAAAGAATACACGTACACCGTTAACGACAAGACCGTCACTGTGGACTTCCCTGTCTTTGTGGAGGGCAGTGACCAGTGGGTCACCAAGGATATCTTTCGTGGTTATCAGCTCTACAACTCGTACTGCTACCGCTGCCACGGGCAAGACGCGACCGAGAGTGAGCTCGCACCGGATCTGCGGCGCTTCGTTGCCGCCGGGAAGACTGTGCGGGATTTCCTGCCGGTGGTCATGGCAGGCCGAGAGGATAAGGGCATGCCGAGTTGGGCCGGCTTCTTTAGCGAAGAAGAGGTTCAGCAAATCTACAGATACGTGAAGGGACGGAGCCTCGAGTTGGTGCCTGTCGGCAGGCCGCGGTCGGAGTACGATTCTGAAAAACGCTGAAATTATTCATGAGGAGGGCCAGACATGTGTTGGACGAAAAGGCATTGTTGGTTTGCAATTGCAGTGAGCGGCTACCTTGCGATTGCTTCTGGTTTCGCATTCTCCCAGGGAACCGAGGACCTGCAGAGGATGTCCCAGGATTCGAATCAGTGGGTCATGCCACTTGGAGATTACTCTGGGACCCGTCACAGTAAGCTGAACCAGATTAATGCCCAGAACGCTGCGAAACTGAGGGTCGCTTGGACCATGTCCACCGGCGCCCTCCGAGGGCACGAAGGACAACCCCTCGTCGTTGGCAAGATGATGTATGTGCAGAGCGCTTTTCCCAACTACGTTTATGCCGTCGACCTCGACAACATCGGACGCATGGTATGGAAATTCACTCCGCAGCAGGATAAGCTCGCGCCGTCCGTGGCCTGCTGTGATTTGGTGAACCGGGGTGTTGCTTATGCGAACGGAAAGATTCTGATGACTGCGTTAGACGCTAAGGTCTACGCCCTCGACGCGAAGACCGGCAAGGTCCTCTGGACCGCCCAAAACGGTGATCCGAAACTGGGTCAAACGATGACAGGGGCTCCGTTGGTAATTCGCGACAAAGTACTCGTGGGTATCTCGGGAGGAGAGTTTGGTGTCCGCGGCTACATCAGCGCATTCAACCTCGATACGGGCAAGCTCGTATGGCGCGCCTACAGTGTCGGTCCGGACGCAGACATCTTGTTTGACCCGGCGAAGACGATTGATGGAGCAACCCAGAAACCTGTGGGGGCGAATTCAAGTGTAAAGACCTGGGAAAACGAGGAGTGGAAACTCGGCGGCGGCACAACGTGGGGCTGGTATACATACGATCCGCAGCTCAACCTGATTTACTACGGGTCTGGAAACCCAGGAACGTGGAATCCCACACAGCGGCCGGGCGACAACAAATGGTCGATGACGCTTTTCGCCCGCAATCCGGACACCGGAGTGGCCGCTTGGGCCTATCAGATGACTCCTCATGATGGCTGGGATTACGACGGCATTAACGAAAGTGTGCTCACGGAGAGCCAGGTCGGTGGCAATAGAGTTCCGACCCTCACGCATTTTGACCGTAATGGCTTTGCCTATCTGCTCGACCGCCGTAATGGCAAGCCGCTGGCAGCGAACAAATTCGATCCGACGGTGAACTGGGCAGACCGGGTTGACCTGCAAACAGGCCGGCCCATTGTAGCTGCGGCCAAAATGACTAAGGCCGATACCAACACCAAGAATATTTGCCCGGCCGCTCAAGGCGCCAAGAATATGCAACCTGTCTCGTACGATGCGAGGACCAGACTTTTCTATGCCGGCACCAACCACATCTGCATGGACTACCAGCCATTCAGTGTTAAGTACAAGAGCGGCTTCCCCTATGTCGGGGCCACCGTGTCTATGTTTCCCGCAAATAATGGTGATGTGCGCGGAAGGCTCATCGCATTTGATTCCGTAACGGGGAAGACCGCATGGGAAATCAACGAAACGTTCCAGGTCTATAGCGGGGCGCTGAGCACCGACGGTGGTGTGGTTTTTTACGGAACACTGGATGGTTGGTTCAAGGCGGTCGATCAGGCAACGGGAAAGGTTCTCTACCAGTTCCATGCGCCCTCGGGAATCATCAGTAACCCCATCACCTACATGCACAATGGTAAGCAGTACGTCGCTGTGCTCACCGGCGTGGGAGGCTGGGCGGCCATCGGGCTTGCCGAAGGCCTTACCCAAGGGACAGAGGGGCTCGGCGCCGTCGGTCTTACTCGCTCGCTGGGCGACTACACCAATCTTGGAGGCACGCTACTGGTCTTCTCACTCGAGTAAGTGAAGATTTCGGATTGCGACGCGGGCTAAAACCCGCGACTACAAGCTTGAGATAACGTGCAGGCAAGTATGTAGTCGCGGGCTTTAGCCCGCGTTCGGAATTCCCTGCAGGTTCCGGAGCGCGGACAGTTCTTCAGCGGAGGGAGGCGCGCTAGTTTGTAGGTGTGGCGAGACCTTGAGCGGCCATCCGGTCGCTTCCAGCACACATTCCACCGAAATGCCGTGATGAATGCTCGTGAGGGTGAGTTCCTTGGTGACGGAGTCGGGGATCAGGATTCCCAGGTCCGTGATCACTGCCGCCGGACCTCTGCCTGGGAAGCGAAGCTGTTCGCGGCTGGTTCCACCGGAAAGGTGTCCGCAGGACGTGACGAAATCCAACTTTTCCACGAAGGAACGTTTGTTCTGCCTCAGCGTAATCAGTACTTCTCCCGAGGATGCCGCAATTTCCGGTGCTCCGCCCGCGCCGGGCAGCCGTGCTGCCGGCGACTTGTAGTCACCGATAACGGTCGTGTTGATATTGGCGAAACGGTCGATCTGAGCAGCTCCGAGAAAACCGACATCGACCCGGCCACCCTGCAGCCAATACGAAAAAATCTCGACGGTGGAGACCACAGCATCGGCGGTTTCTGCGAGCTCGCCATCGCCGATGGACAGTGGCAGCACGTCAGGTTTTGAGCCGATTGTTCCAGACTCATAGATCAGGACAACGCCGGGCGCATGCGTTAACCGGGCGAGATTCGCGGCCGCGCTTGGCAATCCGATTCCAACGAAACATACCGCGCCATTGCGCAACATGCGCGCGGCTGCAACCGTCATCATTTCGTCTGCGGTATAGGCGGTATCAGGCATGCTTCACCGCCTGTTCCAGAATGCGCTTGAAACCATCGAAGTCTCTTGTGCTCATGACGTGCCGTTCGATCCAGGACTGAAACGTCTCGCGGTCCGCCGAGACCCTGTCCCACTGTTTGTAGAACGCATTATTCCGCTTGTAGTAGCCCTGTGCGTAGGAGGGAAATGCTCCGCCTTTTACTTCACTGACTGCGCCCACCACCCAGGCCGGCAGTACAACCGCGTTCGGCGGCGCATTCAGTTCATCCACGATTTCTTCAACTGTCACAATGGACCGGCGGGCCGCCAGGACCGCCTCCTTCTGTATTCCGACCAAACCCCACATCAGGACGTTGCCCCGTCGATCCGCTTTCTGCGCATGCACGACGGTGACGTCGGGATGGATCGCGGGCACGGCCGCGAGACGTTCTCCGGTGAACGGGCACTCGATGAATCGAATGTTCTGGTTGTATTTCGGCAAGTCGCTACCAAGATAACCGCGCAATATGCCGAATGGAAGATGGGAGGCGCCTGCCGCATAGGCCGCAACCATGCCGGCATGACTGTGCTCTTCAAGCGCCAGTGGGCGAGGCCAGCCGCGCTCAACTGCGTCCCGCAAACGGTGCAGGGAACCTACGCCGGGATTGCCTCCCCAGGAAAAGATAAGTTTCACCGCGCAGCCGCAGCCAATCAATTGATCGTAAATCACGTCCGGCGTCATTCGGACCAGAGTGAGATTACGTTTTCCCTGGCGAATGATTTCGTGACCGGCCGCGAACGGAATCAAGTGGGTGAACCCTTCGAGCGCAACGACGTCGCCATCCCGGACCATTTCCCGGATGGCTTCCCTCAATTGGAGCATCATAGCCAACGTTTCCTGCCAGTCTTGTGAGGTCGGCAATGTAGCAAGAATCCGGCGCAGTACGCAATCAGGGGAATGAACAAACGTATTTCCTGCGAGAGGAAGGGAAGGCGTTCGGCACGGAAAAATACGTCTACCTGTTGAACGCGGGCTAAAGCCAATACTGTTCACTTAACTACCATGCGCAGGTTTCATCAGGTTTCATTCGGATGAGAATTGGGAATTGAGCATTGATCAGATCCGGTCTGATCTGACCAATGCTCAATTCCCAATTCTCAATTCTCATCCGAATAGAAAGCTGACCCAGATTCGCCCGTTAAGTGAACAGTATTGGGGCTAAAGCCCGCGTTCTCTCTGCGGACGGTCCGAGACTCAGTAGTCCGTGTTCACCGTGTCGCCGGCACCTTTACCCCACAAATAAACCGTGATACGGTTACGCGCCATGCGTGCACAACTTGTCTTTGTTGCTTTGGTTGGTTGCCTTGGCGCAGAACTGCCGGCGTACGCTCAACTGGCGGCGCCAAACGACAGTGGTATATCGATAGGGCATGTCCACCTTCTGGTTAAAGATCCCGAAGTACAGAAGAAAGTCTGGGTCGGTGCGATGGGTGCTGAAGTCACACGGACCGGAACGCTCGAATTGCTGAGGCTTCCCGGCGTATTCATCATTCTCACGAAGGGAGAGCCTACGGCGGGCTCGGATGGTTCGACAGTCAATCACGTCGGCTTTCAAGTGAAGGATCTTGCCGCCATTAAGGAGAGGCTTGCGGCCGTCAATGTTCAGGTGCCGAATGGCATTCCTATCGCAACATTTCCAGATGGGGTGAGAGTGGAATTTATCGAAGACAAAACGATCACCTCTCCAGTGGTCATGCATCACCTCCATCTTTCCACGCCTCAAGGAGAAGTGGTGCGCGCATGGTACGTGAAGACCTTTGGAGCTACTGCGGGGTCACGGCGAAACTTGCCGGCTGCGAATTTTAACGGTGGTGAGGTGGACTTCCTACCCGCTCCGATGCCTACCGCTCCGACGAAAGGCCGTTCCATCGATCATATCGGATTCGAGGTAAAAAACCTGGAAGCGTTCGTTAAGAAACTGCAGGCCGATGGTGTGATCTTCGACGCTCCTTATCGCGACTTGCCGAACATCGGACTG
>QHXC01000304.1 GCA_003222815.1 Acidobacteriota bacterium
TTCAGAGGGCGCGCCCCGTAGCGGACATCCGTGCCTTCTTGTAACAGGTATCGCTTGGCCGCATCCGTCACGGTCAGAACAAAGGGTGTGCGGTAGCTGGAATTGTCGAACCGTTGATTCAGGACGGTCAGCTCGAGATCCAGAATCTTACGCAGTTCCGTCTCGTCCAGCGGCTGGAACACCACGATCTTGTCGATGCGGTTGAGGAATTCGGGCGTGAACTTGCGGCGCGTCGCCTCGATGCCCGCGCTCGCGATCCGCTCCCCCCGAGTGGCAGGATTTTCGCCAGCGCTGTTCCAGGGCGGCGTAAATCCCATGGGCGGCCTTGAAAGCGAAGCCATCTCTGCAGCGCCGAGGTTGCTCGTCATAAAAATGATGCACTGTGAGAAGTCCACTTGGCGGTTGTCGCCCAGGGTCAGAGTGGCCTTGTCCAGCACGCCAAGCAACAGGTTCCAGAGCGCGTCGCTGGCTTTCTCGATCTCGTCGAAAAGCACGATGCTCAGCTTCAAGTTCTCGGTCTGATAACGGTCCAGCGATTCCTGGTCCAGCACCGGGTGCGTGTCGCGGTGTCCCAGGTAGCCCGGAGGAGAGCCGATCAGCTTGGCGATTTCGTGGCTGTGCTGGAATTCTGCGCAGTCGATCTTGATGACGGCTCGCGCATCCCCTAACAGGCTCTCGGCGGTGGCCTCGACCAGGCGGGTCTTGCCAGTGCCCGTCGGTCCGAGAAACAGGAAATTGCCGACCGGCCGGCCGGGGCCATTCATCCCCGCCAGGAACGACTGGTAAACGCTGACGATCTGCCGGATTGCCGGATCCTGGCCGATGATCTTGCTCCGCAGGCTGGTCTCGAGTTGCTCGGCTTCGCGCCCGCTTCGCCTCGGGTCCAGAAGTTGTCGATTGCGCCGCACCATATCTCTACCTCCTCAATCCCGGCTTAGTCCCTCGCGCATTCACAACACGGCTGGAACCGGTATCCGAATCCTACGGAGGGTTTCGCACGATGTGTGGTTTGGTCTGTGGCAATGAACCCGCCGAGGCCAAACGTTGGCGAGTTGTAACGAAGCCGCGATACTCGGCTCGCACGAAGACATCGTTTCCCGTTTTCGATTGCGAAAACGCCGGCAGCGCGATGGAGGCGATGCACACAAACCATGTGACAACAAATTTCTTTCCACACATTTCATTTCTCTTTCGTCCTACCGGATGCCGGCTCTTTACTTCTGCCAGTGTTCGGCCTATTCAAAGCACGCGGTATTCCAATCGGCCGAATCAATGAGCGATTCGAGCGTGAGGCTCGCCGAACGCTCTTCGCCCACCGTTTCCAGCGCAAACGAAGGCAAAAAGATTACTCATTTGTGCCGCAGGCCGCCTGCTTCACGCTGCTTCATAACCACCATCGTTCAACTTCGCCATGTCCTGCCACGGGACCACCGCGTCCACAAGTTCCCATTCGCACAACCGCGAGCAATGTGGGCAGCGACTGAACGAGTCATTCACGTCGAAAAGCATTTCTTCGAGACAGCAATCTGAAGCATATAATCCCAATTCACGCACGTCTTGACCTGTTTTCATTTCAACCTCCTTAACGAACCGACACCCAGGCAAGCAGATATCCTGCCAAACCTCCAACAATGTTTTAGCGCTATTGCGTACCACATCATCTGCAGGAGAATAAGCCGCAGTGTCCAGTTCACACTTACCACCGGGATGGTGCGTTGCGTTTTGACGGGAATTCAGGGTCGGCCGGCTCAAATTCTTGTGGCGAGGCCGCGCGCCTTAGCCGGCTTCTTGCTTTCACAAGTGTTCCCCCTGCTGATGGCACCTGGTATTCCAATCACCGAATCAATGAACTCTGGTGAACGCGGAGTTCTTATTCGAGCTTGCCTACTGCACGCCGAGAAGTTGCTCGGCATTTGCCGGAACGTCAGTAGACCTAACGACCCTAACGAAGCTTTCGCGCACATTCCGGTGAATCCTCGCGGTGTGAGACCTTACGCATGGCGCTGGAGCGTTGGTTTTTGGTCGAGAGCGATTTCTGACCAAGGGCTAGATCACGAAGTAACCAGCGCCTCGATTTGTTCTTTGCTGGAAAGGCCAACCAGGCGATTCGTCTCCCGGCCATCCTTGAATAGGATCAGGGTTGGAATTCCGCGAATGCTGAAGCGAGGAGAGACCGACGGGTTGTCGTCCACGTTGACCTTGTACACTTTGGCCTCGCCCGCGAGTTTCTCGGCGGCAGCTTCAACTGCCGGCGACATGGCGCGGCATGGGCTGCACCACGGCGCCCAGAAATCTACGAGGATGGGCTCTTTGGATTGTAGTAGTTCATCGTCGAGGGCGGCTTCGGTTAGATCACGTATATATTGGCTCATGTGACTCCTTTTGGAACGCGGGTTAAAGGCGCGTTCTACATATATAGATATATGTCTATATATCGCTTAAGTCAAATGGCTCTTACCGGGCGTTTCGTTTCGGGGCTGTCTTGGATTTGCGAGTGAGGCCGCAACGGCGCTGAAGCTCTTGAATGTACTCTTCCAGAACGTCGAGGCGGGCGCGGCAGTATCGGAACTGACCTTCGGGGCGAATTTCAATAAGGCCGGCATCAGTCAATTCCTTCAGATGATGCGAGACCGTTGCCTGTGTGACCGGAAACCGCTCTACGATGCGTCCGCACGCCAGTTCGTCCGCAGACGCCGCCATCTCTTCGAATATCTCGAATCGGCGCGGATCCGCGAGGGCCTTCGCAATGCGCTGAAAGTGATTTGGATCCATATCTCATAATTATAGACATCCCGTACATCCATTTCTGAATCAGACGTAATCAGAGTCAGCATTCTCTTCTGATAAATCAGCATTTTCTGCCAGCATCGTCATTACTGTGGATCACAAACAGTTGAAATTCTGGCGTTGGTCGATGGGCCCTGCTTTGCTCCAAGAGGCTACGGATGCTGAAGCGCGAGCGACGTTCGGGACGGAGAACGAACCAGAACAGCGCGACAACGCATTGCCGGTGCTGAAAGGAGTGAAGCGACATGAGAGCACTTTACACGGCGGAGGCGACCGCCCATGGTGGTCGGCACGGCCACGTCCGGTCCTCCGATGGAATCCTCGATATCGACCTGCGCGTGCCTGACGAGATGGGCGGGCGGGGGGTACGGGCAACTCCCGATCATACCAAAAACCCCCGCCGTCAGTATCTTCTGTTGAACTGACGGTGGGCGGCCAGCGCGCAGGCGTTGCAGTATCTGCACCATTGAATGGCATATGAAATGCCCGCGTCAAATCGCGCGGTGATCGAAGGGAATTCGGTGCGGCACCCGCCGCGACTGCAATGAGGGTCAAATGGCGTGGTCGATGATTTTTAGGATTGAGACTGCGGCGCAACGACGATTCACAGTGTTCATCCTCAGCGGCCGAATCGAAACACAGGCGATAGCCGAGTTGAGGAGCGGCTGGCTCTTATTCCTGGTGCTGCCGAAACGTCGCGCAGTTGCTCGGCATTTGCCGGAACCTGGGCAGACCTGGCGACGGTGACGAAGCTGCCGCGCACCGCTTCTTCGGTCTGCTGGAGCGATGCGGGAAGCAAGCTGCGCGACAAGCGCTTCCAGGACCTTTCCAGAGCAAATCGTCCTGTCTTCCATTACTCCCTGCAGATTCAACATTGTGTTTTGGCACTCGCGTTGCCAGTTGCGTCAGTGAAATGCACTACGACGTGATTTACCTCATCGTCTTTCTCGCTCTCCTGTTGGTTGGCGGAATTCTGCTGATTGTGGATGCCGCGGTTCGATTGCTTCGAAGGAGGTAAGTCGTGTTGTACTGGCTGAAAGTCTATGCGTTGGTTGCTGCACTAGTTTTTACCCCGGCTGGCTTGATCATTCTGAGTTTTCTGGTATGGCGTGAAGCGCAAGCGGCGCGTCCGCAGACCATAAATCTACAAACGTGTCTTAAGTCTCGTGACACACCTTCATTTCGTCGCGAATCCTCTCGCGATTTCCCGAACGATTTCACGAGCTGATCATCGCGCTCTATTCACTGCGCGATATTTCAAAAAGCTTAACGATTGGAATTCCGGTTGCACTAACGGGCACATTGGCAAAAGGAGATTAGACAATGATTGTTTCGAAGAACGCTCGTTTGGGTTTGCTCACCGCTATTGCTGCATTCTTCGTTTTCTCGACAACGGCTATGGCTCAGGTGGAGCACCATTCACAGGTCAGTATTCAAGGAACGGCCTTGGTCACGAAGGACACTAACTCGGACTCAAGTCCACTTTCGCAACGCACAACGAAGTCCGGCGGATTCCTCGTCGGATATTCCTATCAGTTCAATAGCTGGGCGGGAGCTGAAGGCAATTACGGCTACACACAGAACACGTTAAACACCGCCGGATCGTTTGGACAATCATCGATACGGTCCGACTTTCATGAAATAACAGGAGCATTCGTCGCGCACATTCCGGTGAATGCTCGCGGTGTGAGACCTTACGCACTCGCTGGCGCTGGAGCGTTGGTTTTTAATCCAACCGATGATGCCAGGAGGATCAATGCCGGTATCGACCGACAGACCAAAGCGACATTCGTATATGGTGGTGGCGTCAACTTCGATATCGCACACAACTTCGGTGTGCGCGCGGAGTATCGCGGTTTCGTGTACAAGGCTCCCGACTTTAATCTCGGCAACCTAAACCTCGACAAAGTGACTCACCTGGCGCAACCCTCCGTCGGATTCTTTTTCCGATTCTGACTCTCTCGCTCTATGCCCGCCGTCCGCGCGTCTGCGCGGAGAGGCGGGCAGTCCCAAGGAGGACAACATGGTCAACGTCCAGTACGACGCATGCAACCAAACGTTCCAGCTTGATGAAAACTCCGGTACGCTTCTCGAAGGCGACGCTCTATGCGATTTGGGGATCCCGCTCGTCTTCGAAGAAGCCGATCAAATAGATACGTTCATCTCAGGTAGCCAAACGCCGACTGCTCATGCCTGAAGATAAATAGGTCCGCATCGGCATTTTCTGGAAAACCTGAGCGAACGGCGAAAGTCAGGATAAAATCGGCAGCATGGCCAGCACAAGGCTCGAATTGCCCTCCGAGCAATCGGTCGGAGCGCGCTATGAATCACTGATCCGGCTTGCCGACTCGATCCGGGCTCAACATGAGACCGAGGCGCTCTTCCAAGTGCTGGTGAAGGAATTGAGCTCGGTGATTCCCTTTGATGCCATTGCGCACTGTGATGAATCCTCGAAGAAGGTGAATTGGCATCTTGGCGAGAGCTGCCAACAAGCCGGTTCTCCTCCTTGCGACATTCAGAACGAGGAGACGCTGCCGGGGTGGGTGGTCGAAAACCAAAAGGCGGCAGTCATTGCCGACGTTCGACAGGAGACCCGTTTTCCCCATTCTGTGGCACAGCTCAAGAAGGTTGGGCTTCAATCGGCGTGCGCGCTTCCTCTCAGCACGGCACATCGCCGGCTGGGTAGTCTCGTCATCGCCAGTCAAAAACTCGACGCCTATTCGGAAGAAGAGATCAGGTTCCTATCGCTGGTTGCGGACCAGATTGCACTGGCGATGGACGATGCCATCAATTTTCAGGCGTCGCGGCGCGCCCAGGAACGCTTGGAACTGCTGCTGGACCTGACGAATCGCGTAGTTTCGACTCTGGACTTTCGGGACCTGCTTCGGGTGATTTCAGCGAATGTCCGCCGCGTGATGCAATGTGATGGCGTCTGCGTTGTGTTGCCAGACGCGGAGGACGGCAGGTTGCGGATCTATGCGCTCGACTTTCCGGGAAGCAGCAACGACGTTTACGAAGGGCTTGAGGTCGATAAAACTCTCGATGGGCAGGTTTTTCGAACGGGAGAGCCCATCGTCGCCGGC
>QHXC01000305.1 GCA_003222815.1 Acidobacteriota bacterium
CAAAGACCTCGTCGCCGATGACATACACTTTCAGTTCCTCGCCGCCGGCGAGGTACTCCTGGACCAACACGGGCCGCTGCGGCGGCGGGACGGACGCAAGTTCGCGCGGCTCGTTCACAATGTGGATCCCATTGCCGCGCCTGCCGTCGTAGGGCTTCATGATGAGCTGTCTCTCCGCGGCGAGGGAGAGTAGCAACTTCAGGTCACCTGTCACCCACGAGCGCGGTATCGGGACTCCGGCTGAGCGCAGCCGCCACGCGGTCATGATCTTGTTCTGGGTCGCGACGCAGGCCAGATACGGGTTGAGGAGCCGTGCACTCTGAAAGTGCAGCACACCAGCGAGGCTGAGCCACAAATCGGTGTGCGACTTGAGGATGTAGAGGTCGTGCCTGACCGACAGCTCCTCGGGCCGCAGGAGCAGACTCTCAGCGATGCCGATCTCGATCTGGAACCCCTTTCGTTTCAGGATGGCGAAAACTTCAGTCAGGACCAGGTTCGGTGCTGCTGAATTGTTGCGGAAGGCCAGCATGAAGTAGAGTCTCGTGTGTCGCATGCCATGTCGCTCCTGCGGTGGATTGCTGAGGTCAGCTGTGCTTGCTCTCGCCCGCGGGCAGCAGCGGCTCACCTCTCAACACGCGCTGTGCGGCGGCTTGGATATAGTCGGCCAGGCGCCGTGGGGCATCGGGCACACCCATGTAGCTTCCGAACTTCTGCACGTCCACCACATAGGGCTGCCCAGCGCTTACCACCACGTCCAACCCGTACAGGTCGATCCCGAAGACTCGACCACACCGCAAGGCAATCTCCCGGAGTTCCGAGGTGACGGCAAAGGGTTCGCCCACTTTGTCCTCGTACGTCCGGATCGGCCAGATCCGCTTGACACCGAAGAGTTCGCCGCCAATGCAATAGATTTTGCGATCCGCTCCGTCCGGCTCCTTGTAGCGCTGGGCCAGGATCAGTCCGTTAGGTTTCACGTCGCCCAGCTCGCCGGCATCCCGGATGATGCGGATGCCCGCGCCTCGCGAACCACGATAAGGCTTGAGGATCAGAGGCCCGGAATCCAGCAGGGGCACGAACTCGCTGGGATCAGAGGCCACGTAGGATGCGGGTGCGGGCAGCCCGGCCTGCTGCAGCATCCGCGTCACGATAATCTTGTTCCGCATCATCGCCACAGTCGGGTACGGGTTGAGCGTCACGGCTCCGAGCGCGTGCAAAGCCCCGGCCATGCTCAGGGCGAGTTCAGTCCCCGACTTGAGAATATACAGATCGTTCTCGACCCTTACCGTGGCCAGGTCCAGCAACTGTTTTTCTGGACACACGAGGTTTACCTTCACGCCTCGCGCTGAAAGCTGCTGGAAGGCTGCGGCCATGGTAGGGTTCATCCAGTCAAGGATCACAGCAATTCTCAAAGCTCCTCCTGGCTCGACGAGTGGTTCGTCTTGTTTGTGGTTCGTCTTGCTTGCGGTCTTTCACTTTACTTGCAATTCGCGCACCACGAGCGTTTCTGGAGTTGCATTACATTTTTGTGAAACTTTTGTAACAACTTCCGAAATCGACCGAGTGTGCTATACAGATGCCACTGTGGAACAACTTCCCCGTCTGTCGAGCAAAGGGCGGAAACAATTCACCGGCTCGTCGATAGCTGAGGGTGGAAGAAACGTTCCACTCGTTGAAGCGGCGGACGGCACTATTCTCGAAAGGCGAACCCCGCGGCCAATTCGAAGCGGACCGGATGGCGCAAACCGGGTGGTCGTACCAGAGATGAGTTGCCGTCTTTGGGGAGGCAGTTTCGTGTGAGCGTTGACTGGCAGGTATGGTGTGGATAAGATGCACGCGGCGTCAAATCACGAGTTCGAGCAAAAAAGCGAGGGTATATGAGTGGAAAAGTTATCCCGATACTGTCGGGAAGACGGTCCTTTCTTACTCGTCTGAGCGCAGGAGTGACGGCGTTTACCGCGGCTGTTGTCACTGGCGGGGCCGCGGAGGGGCAGTCCCCGGCAGGTGCGCGCTGGCAGCCGGAGCGTCATGAGACGGATGACTGGTTGGATAAACTGCCGGGCAAACATCGAATGGTGTTCGATACAACGACGGCCGCTGGTTTCGGAGAAGCGATTCTCTTTGCGAATAATTTCATGGCGGCAAACCAGTCCGGCTACGGCGTGCCCGATGACGCTTTAGCGATCGTTATTGTGGCGCGTCACAATTCCACGGCATTCGCATACAACAATGCGATTTGGGCAAAGTACGGATTGCCGCTGTCGCTGCGGACGAATTTTACGGATCCGAAAAACAGACAGGCCCCCAAGGTCAACCTTTACAATGCGACGGACTACGGCGTCCAAGCGGGCGGGAACGCCGACGCCATCTATAACGAACTGGTAGCCAATATCGTGACCAACGCCCGCATGGTGCCGGCCGGAATCGTCGCCGTGAATCGCGCGCAGGAACGAGGGTACTCGTTCGTGTGCGCATAACTGGGAGCCAACATGAAATTGGTAGTTTCTCGTGCACCTCCCGTTCAATGGAAACTCGCCCGACCTCAGTCTGCGGGTCGAGTCACGAAAGTCCAGCAACCCTGAGCGCTTGCGACGTTCAAACCTTCCGTGCGCCGGACACCGCCTCTACCGCGTGCACGATATCGGGATAGGCAGCGCAGCGGCACAAGTTGCCGGATAAATAGTGACGGATCTCGTCGGTTGTGGGGTGGGGGTGGCGGTCGAGCAGTTCCTTGGTCATGAGAATGAATCCCGGCGTGCAAAAGCCGCATTGAAATGCGCAGTTGGCAACAAAGGATTGCTGAATCGGATGGAGCTCGTTGCCGGAGGCGAGTCCCTCGACAGTCATCACTTCAGCTCCATCGACAAAAGCTGCTAAGTAGAGACACCCACTCACAGCGATACCATTCACGAGTGCCGTACAGCAGCCACAGAGTCCCTGCCCGCAACTCTCGCGTGCTCCAAAAAGACTGAAATCGCGCTGCAGAACCTCGACTAAAGTCTCATGTGTGGCGATCTCCGCAATTGCAGGACGGCCATTCAGCTTGAATCGGATGGTTCTCCGGTATGTTTCTTTCATTAGTCGCTCCTCAGTCGCTCGTCAGGGGCCGGTCCTGGGCCTGGCGCAACGCACGCAATACCCGCTCGGGCGTCAGCGGCATTTCCATAACGCGCACTTCGATGGCATCATAAAGCGCATTTCCAATCGCGGGCGAGACGCAGAACATGCCGGTCTCGCCTATTCCCTTGGCGCCAAATGGCCCATGCCGGTGCGGCACTTCGACGAGTTCGCCGGTGAGATCGTCCGGGAGGTCGAGCATACCCGGGATCTTATAATCGGCGAAGCTGGCATTCACGACCTGCCCCTCATTGATGATCATTTCCTCAAAAATGGTGAAGCCGAATTGCATTGTCCCGGCGCCGATAAGCTGGCGCTCCACGATATCCGGATTGATCGCCGAGCCGGCGTCACCCACATTCACGAGTTTTGTGACGCGAATGCGTCCGGTTTCCGTGTCGACCTCGATTTCGGCGCCCGCACCTCCTAGCATCCAAAACGGCGTGATTTGACGGGACATTCGGGCGCCCGAACGCGTCAGGACCGCACCGTCCCGGCACTCGAGCTCATCGATGTCCGTTTGGAGAGCCGTCGCGGCAATGCGCAGCAGTTGCGCGCGTGCATCCTCCGCCGCATGGCGCACCGCATTCCCCATGTGATAGGTGGAACGAGATCCGAGCGTCGCCATATCGTAAGGAGTCACATCGGTGTCGGGATGGATGACGCGGATCGCCTCGGCCGAGACCCCAAGAAGTTCCCCAGCGATTTGTGCCATCGCTGTATCCGAACCCTGTCCCATGTCTACAGTGCTGCAGCAAATGCCGCAGCTGCCGTCCCCGTAGATGTTCACCATCGCAACGGAGGTCGTCGGGGCAACGCACGCCTTGATTCCAATCGCAATGCCACGGCCGCGGCGAATCGTTCCGGAGCCATGATCCAATGGGCGGTCCCATTCCATTCGCTCGGCTAACCGGTCCAGAATCGCATCGATATCGACGTCGGTCATCAACATGCCAGTGGCGTGCGGTCTGCCTTCGCGCAGTATGTTTCGCCGCCGAAACTCCAGAGGATCGATCTTCAGTGCACGCGCAATGATGTCGGCCTGGGACTCGTAAGCCCAGACTACCTGGGAGACACCGAATCCCCGCAGCGCTCCAGCCGGCGGCTCGTTCGTGTAGATCGCGTGACTATCGATCGCGATATTCTCGATGTCGTAGGGACCTGCGGACGTGAGCCCCGACTTCTGGGCGACACGCGGACCGATATCCGCATACGCTCCGCCGTTCCACCACGTTTCGACTTCACGCGCCACGATGCGGCCGTCTTTCTTCGCTCCGGTCTTGAGCCGGACTGTCGCTCCGTGCTTCGTGATGGTGTAGAACTGCTCTTCCATCGTCAGGGCAATCCGAACCGGCTTCCGGACCAAAAGAGCGCAAGCGGCGACCAATGCCTCCAACTTGATGTATAGCTTTCCCCCAAAGCCGCCACCCAAAAACGCCGTTCGAACGCGAACCCGATTCTCGGGCCAGCCCAAAAGGCGGCTCACCTCGGAGCGAACGAATGACGGACTTTGGGATGCGGTATGAATGGTCAATCCGTCCGGGCCGTTCATCTCGGCAAGCGTCACAAATGGCTCGAGAGGCGCATGGATCACCTTGCCGTTGCGAAATGTGTGTTCGAAGATGTGATCCGACTCGCGGAACCCCTTTTCCAAATCGCCGCGCCGGACACGCCCACTGAGAGCGACGTTGGTCCCGGATCGTCCCTGCAGGTACTTGAGATCGGGAAAAGTCGCGGCAGGTCTTAACCTGTCGTGGATGATCGGAGCGCCGGCCTTTGACGCGGCCACTTCGTCGAACACCGGCTCCAGCGGATCGTACTCCACGGCAATCAGGTCCGCCGCTTCTTCCGCCACGTGCGGGTCGGCCGCCAGCACGACCGCGACGGGCTCACCGGCATAACGCACCTTGTCCAAGGCAAGAATCGGCTGGTCGTGAAATGCCGGGCCGTAATATGGATCCGGAATTAATCGCCGGATATCTTCACCGGTGATAACGGCGTGAACGCCCTCTATAGCAAGGGCAGCGGTTGCATCAATACTCAGTATCTTGCCGTGCGGAATCGAACTTCGAGCAATCTTGCCGTAGAGCATTCCGGGCAGACTTAAATTGTAGATGTATTCCGCGCTGCCATCGACTTTCGCCTTGCTTTCCAGCCGCCGAACGGAGCGTTTTACCTGTCCCGAGCCAGGAGCCTTGCGTTTGATTTTAGACGGCGGCTCGACCACCTTTGCCGCCGATTCGGTGTAGTGTGCTGCCATGTCATCCCGCTCCGTTCGATCGCGAATTTAATGCATGCTCCAGCGCGCGTCGAACGTGGACGCGCACCATCTCGCGTTTGTACGAGGCGCTGCCATGTAGGTCGGCTATCGGCTGTACCTCATCGGCCGCGGCATCAGCGGCCTTTGAAAACACCTGCCGTGTGGCAGGAGCGTTAATGAGCAAGGCTTCGGCGACAGCGATCCGCATCGGGCGTTCTGTTGCCGCACTTACAGCAATACGCGCTTCGGTGATGACATTCGAATCCACCGAGTACCAAACTGCCACTCCGACAGTAGGCCAATCATCGGCTGAACGCGCTGTGAATTTTTCATACCAGCAATACACGCCAGGTGACTGGCCGGGTACATCCACGGCCGTGATCAGCTCATCCTTCGCCAGGGAAGTCTGATAATAACCAACGAAGAAGTCTGAAATAGGAATCCAACGTCGACCACGTCTGCTGACCGCCGATATCCTTCCGCCCAGCGTAAGAAGGATGGGTGGCAGATCCATGTGCGGGTCGCCGTGAGCGAGGTGTCCACCAAGGGTGGCCACGTTGCGTATTCGTATGTTCGAGAGCGTTCTTAGGGCTTGGCTCATCACCGGATAAGTGCCGGCAAGCAGCGGCGAATACTCCAGCTCCGCCAGTGACGTCATGGCCCCGATACGTAGTCCACCACCCTCGTTCACTCGGATGCCGCGAAGGTCTCCATCAAGCTGGCGCAAACTGACAAGACGTGTGGGTTGAAACAGCCGCGTCTTCATCATCAGCATGAGGGCGGTCCCACCCGCAATCGCACGCACGCTCCTGTCTTGGGAATCCAGAAGTGCAATGGCTTCGTCGAGAGTCGCTGGTTCAACCAGATCGAAGGATTTCATACGCGCGCCTTGGTGGGTGTTTGCTCAATCGCCGCTTTCAAATTCGCGCCAAATTCCCTGGCTACCTCGGCGCTCTTTGCCCGAAACACAGGTTCACCTAGTCCACCGAGTTTTCCGGTAAGACCGACACTCGCTGTATAGCGTATGTCGGTTTGGTTGGGGCCGGCTTCGGAGAGCTGCAGCCCCGCATTGGCCGCCACACGACCGACAAGTCCGATCGCTTCCCCGGTGATCTTCGCCTCCATCGCGCTGAGAGGTTCAACCTTGACCACTTCGACGGTAACCTTGAAGCTGAGCGTAATGAACCCAACCTCATTCGTCAGCACCGCCGAATAACGGCCCGGAGAAAGCTCGCGCAGATCCTTGCATCCGGGGATGCACTGCGCCAGCCGTACTGGATCTCCAACGTAATCAAATGCGGTGGCGCGGTCTACAGCAACGCGGACCTGTCCGCCAGTTTGCAAGGCCATGATGATTCCCGAGGCTGACACAAATGTAAAAACTTTTCAAACGTAACGTACCCATGCGCCTTTTTCCTCAATCTGAAATCCGAATTTTTCTAGCTCAGAACAGATCCTTCCACTTGGCACGGATCTTGTCCTGCAGCGCCTTGCTCGCTTCGGCGACGGCTGGAAATTCGTCCAGATGGTCATAGGGACGGCAGGCATCGATGATCGCCTTGGAGCTGAATGCAGCGTCGTAGGGATAAGTGACGTACATCGGGTCGTTCTTCGATCCCATGCCGCGCTGGATGATGTCGATGCTGGTCGCTGGATCTGATCGAGTCGCGACGGCCCAGATCACTTCCTGCAGGTTCGATGGGTCGATGTCCTCGTCGACAACCACGGAGTAGCGCGACATGTAGGCGCCAACACCGCATTGGTTGAGGATGTGGCCCGCTTGACGTGCGTGGCCTGCATAGAGCTGTTTGATCGATACGACATTGAACATGCGCGCGCCACCGATCTCGTGCGCCCAGACCGCTTGGATTTCCGGCACGCCTGCTGCAATTAGCGCATCGTGTAGCAGCGACGAACGCATCACCGCTTTCGAATACGAGTAGTCGTTCGGAGGTTTCGCCGGCGGGCTTCCCATCAGGATGGGATTGTTGCGGTAGTAGATTCGCTCAACGGTCACCACGGGTGCTTTACCAGCCTTGCCCGGGTAGTATCCATGAAATTCGCCGAAGGGTCCTTCCGGGCGCTCGTCATTGGGCTGCACACAGCCTTCCAGAACGATTTCCGAAGCCGACGGAAAGGGAAGCCCGGTAGCTTCGCCGCGCACGACTGCGACCGGCTGTTTGAGAATCGCGCCCATATAGTTGTACTCGCACATCCCGAACGGGATCTCAATACCAGAGATGAGGTAACCGAGCGGGTCACCGCCAAGCACAATAGCAACGGGGAAAGGCTCGCCGGCCTTCTTATACTTCTCGTAATGGATGCGGCCATGCTTTCCTGGGATCATGTCGATCGCGACATGGCTACGGTCATGGACCATCACTCGGTAGGCGCCGGCGTTCACCCAATCCGAATCGAAGTCCCGCGTCACGACCGAGCAGCCGGTGCCAATGTAGCGTCCGCCGTCCAATTCGTGCCAGAACGGCGCTGGAAAAGTCAGCACATCGACTTCAGCGCCCTTCTGGACATTCTCGAACACCGGTCCGCCCTGCACGACAACCGGCTCGCATTTTGCTGCCTGGGCTTGCCAGACGCGTGGCTTGTCGCGTAGCTCATCCACAAGTCGCCGATGGGTCGTCTGTACGGGGAGGCGCAGAATGGAAGACAGGCGCGCCGGGCTGCTTGTGCTGCAGGTGAGCACGCGAAACCCCTTCGGATAGCCGGCAATCTCATCGAATAGCAGCGCCGGCGGCCTCTCCTTTTTGACGTTGAGCTCGCTGATCGCGCCGAGCTCGAGGTTCCAGTCGGCGCCCCGTACTTCCTTCAGTTCGCCGAGCGCCTCGACGTCGCGCAACCAGGCGTGCAGGTCGAGGGGATTCCCGCCAGCGTCGCGTTTCATCCCCACAGTTTCGTGCTTCACGGCACCTCCTGGATTCTCCCTAATACATGACGCACCATGCCGAGCGCAAGCTCATGCTCTGCTTGTCGTTACTGAAAACGCTCCAGCGCCTGCTCTTGCAACGCATCAAATTCAGCAAAAAAAACTCGCCGCAACGGGTGCGCCGGTATAGTATGGGCTCCTTCTGGAGAGCCAAACAAACTAGAGATACTGTACTGGATTTCGACGAGATAGGAAGTTTGGGAGGATCAATTATGCGCTTGATTCCGCTCATCGCGGCAGCCTTAAGCCTGTTTCTTTCGGGACCTTCCTTCGCACAAGAATGGATCGACTATGCCAGTCGGGTAGATTTTTTCGGTGTCAATTTCCCGGGTGAACCCAAGGTGAAAGACATCACCTACCGCACGGAATACAACATCACCTTACCGGGGCGCGTCCATAGCTACGAGGACGGCTCGAACCGTTACTCCGTCACTGTGGTCGATTACACGAACATCGAAAAACTAGAGGCAGAGCGCGTCAAGAAATGCCAGGCTGCCGGGGGGGACGGGGACAGTTGCAACGACCACTCGAGTACTGACAAGCGGGGAGCGATCATCTACGCAACGTGGAATTTCATTCAAAGGGGCTCCAAGGTTACGCATTTCGCGTACTCTAACGCGGACCGAGTTGAAGGACATGAGCTGTACCTTACCAACGCGGATCGATCCCGTACCTTCGCCGCGATCTATATGCACGAAAACCGCCTTTATATCCTGGAGGGCACCGTGCCCGCGAATTCACCACCGCCCGCACTGTTCTACCAATCCATGGGATTCCTCGACAAGGACGGGAAGAGGCTTCGCTATCAGTCGCCCTACTCCAACGGATTCCCAGCACCGCCCCGCGCCAGATGACGATGTTCTCACATTTACAAAAAAATTGTCTACATTCTGCCTGGCCCGTTAGGTTATGTCGCCTCCGCCGCAACAGGATCGAAGGAAACTAACGATGGAAGGAATAGTCGCCAGTGAGTCCAAAGGCGACACGACAGCAACGACGGCTAAGACGCATAAGAAGCCGTTCTACCGAAATCTGTGGGGGCAGGTTCTCATTGCCCTCGCGATTGCGATTATGCTCGGCTATTTCGCACCAGATACAGCCGTCGCCATGCGGCC
>QHXC01000306.1:0-5806 GCA_003222815.1 Acidobacteriota bacterium
CTAGAGGAGCTTGGACACTGGAGACGATAAGCAGTAACCAGAGCCTGCAATCCGGCTACGCAACCTTACAGTGTTCTGCCAGCGTTGAAGCTCAGTTGCTCTATTCCTACTATTCCCCAACGGGCGTCAAGATTTCTGAAGCCACGGTGTTTTCATCGGCTCCCTCTCGCCAGCTTCAGGTTCTGGCGGACGCCCGCGAGGGCGCCCGCCTCGGGCTTGCGATCGCGAACGATACGGATCAAACCGTGACCTATTCATTGGTCGTGGGCGATGCAACCGGCAATGTCGTGGGAATGACGAACGTAACGCTGGAGGCTCGGAGCGCTCGTGCCGCTTTTTTGGATGAGTTCTTGCCGATACCGCCTGGGAATTACGGCCAGGTGCTGCTATCCGGCAATAGCGGATCCGCCAGCCTCATTGGTCTCCGCTTTACGGGAGGCAACTTCACGACTATCCCGGAAACCATCCGATAACGACGAGGCAGTTCCATCGTAAGCCGGAAGTCCCCTCCTTCGAAAGGAGGGGATTTCAGCAGTCAGCACAAGACTTTTTGCGCCCTCAAATTGACAGTCCCTTGTCCTTCCTTCATCATCCGCAAGTGATGAAGGCCGCGTATTCCAATTACGAACTTGAAAAGCGAGAACATTTCTTTCGGACGGTGTTCGAGAGCTCACCGGACGCCATTTTCGTCGAAGATTTTGAAGGCAACGTTCTCGAGGCCAATCCGGCGGCTTGCCGATTGCACGGGCTGAGCCGCGAGCAACTCCTGGGCAAAAACGTGTCGGAACTCGTTCCGGCCGACCACCGGGATTTCGTAGTGGGCCCGGAACAGCTAGTGGAAGGCGAGGTCGAAGGGTACAGCCAGACTTCCGATGGCAAAACGATTCCGGTTGCCATCCGTTCTTCGCGTATCTCCTACATGGGACGCAGCGCAATACTGCTGCAAGTCCGCGATATCACCGAGAACCGCCGCGCCGAAAAAGCATTACGAGAGTCCGAGGAACGCTACCGGCTCTTGTTCGATCGCAATCCTCAGCCAATGTGGGTACACGATCTGGAATCCCGGCGATTCGTGGCTGTGAATGAAGCGGCCTTGCGCCTTTATAAGTATTCCCGGGACGAGTTTGCGTTGATGCCCAGCATTGACGCGATTTGGGCCCAAACCCGTAATGGATCGCCCGAGCTGCTCTGCTTGCCGAATCTTGTCGAGGTCGCTACGGCAAAACATCGGCGGAAGGACGGTAGCACGCTCAACGTCGAACTCACTCTGCACACCATGACGCTCGATGATCGGGTGGTAGCGTTTGTCATGATCAGCAAGGTCATCTCCGCATGCCGGTAAAGATGGCGCAGCCGAGGGTTGGTCAATGTTCCGAGCCGAACCGGACGCCTTTTCTCTCCGGGCCGATTGCGATGATGATGGCCGTACCGGCAAAAACGACAAGCGCGGTCAGCGCCATGGCATTGGAATAGCTGGTTCGGCCTGCAAAGACCGCTTCCAGGTAAGTCACACTGCCTGCGAGCAGTATTCCGCACTGATACGCAAACCCCGGCAGAAACCCACGAATATGATCGGGCGCCAGTTCCGAAATGTGAGCCGGGACGACACCCCATGCGCCGTGTACTGTGAATTGCAGCAGGAACGCTCCCGCAGCCAGCAAAGCGGTTGTGGGCGAGAACGCCCACAATGGGACGATCAGCATCGCCAGTGCGAGTCCGAACCCAATCGACCTGCGCCTGCCGATGTGGTCCGAGATAAGTCCGGTCAGAATGCCGCCGACGAGCGCTCCAAGATTGGCAATGACGGTCATGACTGCCGCGCCCTGTACCGAGAAGCCGCGTTGCGTTTTCAAAAACGTAGGATACATGTCTTGCGTGCCGTGTCCGCAAAAACCCATGAACGTGAGAAACAGTACGAGATAGAAAAACAGTTTCCGATGGCCCGCTGCGACTCTCCATGTCATATCGCCCATGAAGACGATTAGCGCGCCGGCGACAAATACAGAAACGACTCCAAGAGTCGAACCGGCTAATGAAAGTCCCCCAAGCCGTGCTGCTGCCACTGCGATGGTGCCACACGCAATGTAAACCCAGGTGTGAGACTTCACCTCGTTCCCAAGCTGGCTCCAGTCCTTCCGGTGCGTCTTTTCCCAGACTTCCGACTCTTTCACCCTGGTTCGAATAAAGAAGGCCAACAGGGCCGGCGCGCCACCAACGAGGAACATCGCACGCCATCCGAAGCGGGGCAGGACGAAAAAGTAAGCTACCGATGCCAACATGTATCCAGTCGTGTAGCCTTGCTGCAGCACTCCCGACAGCAGCCCACGCCACCTTGGCGAAACCTTTTCCATGACCAGCGAAGCGCCTGCGCCCCATTCACCGCCCATGGCGATACCAAACAATGCCCGCAGCACGACAAAAGTTGTGAAGTTCGGAGCGAGACCGGAAGCCACCGAGAGTATCGAATAGGCCACGACATCGATCATGAGCGGCATGCGGCGGCCGTACCTGTCCGCCAGCAGACCGAAAATGAAAGCGCCGATCGGCCTGAACGCGAGCGTAATCGTCAGCGTCAGCGCGATCTCGGCATTCGTGCGATGGAATTCGTTTGCGATCTCCGTTAGAACCATGACCACGACGAAGTAGTCGAACGAATCCAGGGTCCATCCCACCGTCGACGCAATCACCGTATTCCAGTGATCGCGCGTGCTTTCCCGAGAGAGTTCAACCGGTTCACCTAAGGTAGTGGTGGACATGGCTTCGTATTTTATATCTCCCTGCCTCCGGCAGGCTGCGATTTAAGGGCAATTTCGACCCTGATTGCGAAAGCGGTAACATCTCGCCGCTGGAGCCGAAGCCGTAACTTGTTGACCTTCGCGATGCGCCGTGCGGTATTTCTCGTGCTCAAGACCTGCCGCGATGCAAACCAAAGAAGCCACAGACGCGGAGCGCGGGAGTCCGCTTCAACGCTACGCCGCGCTGTGCTTGTGGATGTTCATCGGTTTTGTCTATCTTTCGCTGATGAGCCAGTGGATCACGTTTAGCAGGCACGACAACCAGTTCGCGCAATCCATGCAGCGCGCTGTTCAAATCGCCGCTACCGAACAACGTCCGGCCAAAGAACTGCGCACTCTGCTGCTCGTACGGGCTGAAGAGCTTTCAATTCCTATTCGTGGGGACGACATTCATATTAGTGGTGGGGGAGCGACGTTGAGAGTCAATCTCCACTATGAGGCTGACATCAGCATGCCCATCCTGAACCAAACCCTGTATCGAATGAAATTCGGTCACGACCTCACGTACCTACCGCCGCAGTGAGTCCATATTCCAGTCCATACCGCTTTCGCTCCCCTCACCGCTAGGACGACGGCTTGGGGCGATAGGTCTTGCTGAAACCATTCCGTCCATTCGTGACGGTGAAGGAGCCATCCTGCTCGGCGGACACTTTGATCCAATACGCGATACCATTGTGGGCCGGCGGGGAAGGTGCGCTTGGCCCGGGCTGTGGCGCCGGCATTGCAGCTACCGGCATTGCGGATGGCTGTTGGTCGACCGTGTTCGCAATGAACATCCCAGGCACGGTGTACTCCTGCCCGCTGAGCTGCGAGAAGTGAAGCTGCCAGAGATCCTCGAGACCGGGCGCCGAGTGAATGACTTTCATCGCCTCAGGCTGGCCGCCTTTGCGCGTGCCGTTGTTCAAGATGGCAACGCGCGAATGGATGGCATGGACGAGCACTTCCGAATTCGAGATGGGCTGCCCGTGATGTGAAACCACGAACAGGTCCACTGTCCCAATCCGGTTATTCGGGCACATCAAATCGAATTCCTTATTTACCGTCAGGTCACCCATATGAAGGACCCGAAATTTTCCGAACGTAATGTGGCTCCCGACTGACTGGGCGTTCTCCGTTCGGTCGACTTCCTGCGGCTTGAAAGCAGCGCAATACGGATTAGGCCTGCCCGCGCCCGGCAACGACGTCTTGATCACCTCGCCTGCCGAAGCCATCACACGCACATCCAGACCGGCAACCGGTATTTTGTCGCCAGGCTTCACAACCGTGTGTTTCGCCTTGTTGTAGAGCTCTGGATAGGTCTTCTGTAGAAACGTGTCCGCGGCGTCGGCCGGCTGGACATTCGCGCCATGGTCGATGTATTCGCGAATCGGAATCCGGGCTGCGAGTTCGGCCATGCCTCCGAAATGATCCCCATGCCAATGCGTTGTGATCAGGTGATCAATCTGCCGTAATCCCGCGTCCTTAATAGCGGCCATTATCCGGCCGGCATCGCGAGCCGCCGCCGAGCCGCCATTTCCGGTATCGATGAGCAGCGATTCACCGGACGGCGATACGAACAGTGTTGAGTTTCCGCCCTCGACATCGACCAAATAGATGTCCAGCGTTTTGGCCGTCCGAGTCTGAGCCACGTATACGGGCACAGCAAGAGTGACAAGCAACAGAAATACGATCGATGTGCGCATCATAGCCTTCCTTTGAAGTGATTCTTTGATTTGATCGATTCGGCGATCATCCTATGATCCGTCACGTGTGCTGTCAAGACGCGTGCAAGGCAAGGAGGTAAGGAGGTAAGGAGGTACTTGGTGCTTGACAGAAAGAACTGTCGGAGTGTACATCTAACGGGCACGATTCCGCCGAACAGGCGCCATATATTCAAATAACAAGATGGGTTCGCGTTCTCGAAGCAACGTCATTTCATGCTTTTCAGGAGGAAAACGAATGAGACAATTGCTGTACGTTGTACTCGCTCTAGTAGTGTCTGCGCTTCCTGCGCTGTCGCAGGCCACTACTCTTACGACCAACATTGAAATTCCCATTAACATCGGTCTGTTTGTTCCGTGCGCCGCTGGCGGCGCCGGGGAGACGGTCACGGTTGCAGGAACCCTTCACGTTCTGAATATCATTACGATCGATGCTGCTGCCGGCATCATCCGTTTGCAAGAACACTTCAACCCAACAGGAGTTGTCGGAACTGGCTTCACGACCTCGGACAAGTATCGAGGTACCGGCATTACTCGTACATCCTTCAACCTAACTCCAGCGGGAACGTTTGAGTTTACGCACATCAACCGATTCAATATCATCGGCCAAGGACGCGCTGCAAATTTCGCGGTCCGAGAAACGGTGCACACGACCGTTCTCGCCGACGGAACTGTAACGTCGACCGTCGGTAACTTTACAACGGAATGTAAATAGCCTTTGCCGCATTCTGCCGGAGCTTTGGGCATGGCCGCTCTTGCGCGGTTCCCGGGTGTTTAAACCCGAGAGTAAAGCGCCACCTCCGGACGCGGAACTCCAGGCGCGTGTGTTCAAGCCGCCAACCGCATCCGAGGAGCAGGCGGCCCATGAGGATCACGGTCATGGCCATTGAATAGTTGGCAGCAGAACTACGCGGGTGATCCCATATTGACCAAAGACTCAAACCTGACCCCCATCCAAGCTTTGTGCCTTGGCGTGGCCGCGGCTGTCGTGTTCACGGTCCTGGCCGGTATCCATCTAGACGGGCAAGGCGTTTACTATGACGAACTCCATCAAGCCCCTGCCGCATTTGATTACCTCGGCAAACATGCCCCCATCTTCAATTACAGCTTTCATGGCATTCCTATCCTGAACATGAGCTACAGCGGGGCGATCAAGTCGAACGTATATGGTCTCTATCTCAGGTACGTGAATCCGCATTTCACTGTTTACAGTTGGCGCCTTGTCGGCATCGTCTCCGTCGCCATTGGCATCTTTGGTTTTTTCCAAATTGCTGGCGTGTCGCTCCCACTCACGAGCGGCGTTTTGTTCGC
>QHXC01000306.1:5860-7586 GCA_003222815.1 Acidobacteriota bacterium
ATTTCACCGCAGGCTTCCTTGTTGGCGTCGCCATTTTTGAAAAGCTCAGTGCGGTCGTCCTCCTGACTCCGTTTTGCATTCTTCTGTTCACGTCGCGCAAGCGCGCTCCACGCGCGTGGATTGCCGGTGTTCTTGGAATACTGGCTGGCGCTTTGCCTCTGCTTTTGGTGAACATCGGCTCCTACATGCGCAGCCACAGCTTTGTTTCATTGTCAGGACTGGGCCCGGAAAGAGCGGCCGTAGGTGCCCGCGACTTGTTGTCATATGCCTACCAGTACTTCGCGCTTGCGCAAGGCGGAATGGCCCGGCAACTCGTCCTCGGTGATTCGCCCGGGTCCTTCTGGCCGCAAGCTGAAGCGGCGCTAACGCTGCTGTTGCTGGTGATCATCGCTGTTGCGGCGTTTCGGTCCCGGAGCACGAATCGCTTGATGACACTTGCGGGCATCATCGCCGCCTCGTACCTGCTTGTGGGCATCTCAGTTTTTCTGCTGCCGCGCGATACGTTCGTGCACCATTGGATATTGGGCACCCCGTTTCACTACGGCGCGATAGCGCTTGCGCTGCCGGCTTTTGCGAATCCAGCGGAACACGGAACACGAAGAAGGGCGATCTACAGAGCCGCTTTCGTGACGGCGGTTGCCGCGCTGCTCGCCATCCGCCTTCCTAACGTCGCGGCAGTGGAAATGTCGTTTGTTTCCAGACGCTCATCAAGCCTGTTCGACCCCGCATTTACGAGGCTTGCCGAAATCGCCGCCAGATCAAACAATGCTGTCTTCATTTCGGCCGACTGGGGCACGGCAACTCAAGTGTACTGCGCCGGCAATGGGCGGGACGACCTGGTTTACGAACCGTTCTGGAATAGCGACCCGGCCAAAACGGTTCTGGACATCACCGAGACTACGAAAAAAGACAACTTGTATATTTTGGTGACAGGTATCGCCCCCCAATTCCAGCAAGCCTCGGCATCGGTCATTCGCTCGATGATGAATTTGCGCAACTGGCAAGAGGTCCCGGTTGAAAACGAATTCGCGCGCCTCGCGCCCATCCAAATCCGAAAATTCGCGCGAAGGACGACATTGAAATTCTGACCGGGACCAAGTACCTTCTACAGACATAAATGGAGCAGGTCCCGCAGAATTTTGAAGCGCGCTTCCGCATCATCGCAGAGACGGCCGCCGACGCAATCATCACGATAGATCAACACAGCACCATCCTCTTCGTGAATGCCGCGGCCGAACGGATCTTTGGATACTCCATTCCAGAAATGCTTGGCCAGCCCATAACGATGCTGATGCCCGAATATCTGAGACACGTTCATAAAGAGGCCTTGTGGCGATACCTTGAGACCGGTCAACGGCACATCAACTGGGAAGGTATTGAACTGCCGGGGCTTCATAAGAGCGGCGGAGTCATTCGTTTGGAGATTTCTTTTGGAGAATTCGTCGCTGGCACCCGGCGTCTGTTCACGGGTATCGCTCGCGACGTTACTCAACGCACCCATGAGCAGCGCTTGAAATCGGCATATACCGCCGTCGTTCGCGTGCTCGCTGAATATCCATCCTCCGATTCGGTTCTGCGGGAAACATTGAGCGCAATCTGCCGCGCTCTTGACTGGAAGCTCGGCATACTCTGGGATGTGGACAGGGCGGCGGATGCGCTGCGTCTCGCCGCAAGCTGGTGCGAGCGCGAAGAGTGGTCGGAATTCGTGCGGCAGAGTGAACGCTTT
>QHXC01000730.1 GCA_003222815.1 Acidobacteriota bacterium
GGCGGCGCTGCGGCCGTGGGCTCCGGCTTGCCGACGTCGGTAGGCGCCGCTCTGGCGCACAGAAAGTATGGCCGCTTGTGCGTCAGCATTCAGAACGACGGCGATCTGATGTATGCCCCGGGAGTCCTGTGGACGGCAGCGCATCACGGCATCCCGCTTTTGAGCGTCATGCATAATAACCGCGCCTATCATCAGGAAGTCATGCACATCCAACGAATGGCCAACCGCCACCAACGTGGCATTACCAATGCGGGTATCGGCACGAAGATCGAAGATCCCAACATTGATTACGCAACCGTCGCACGAGGGATGGGCGTTCATGGCGAAGGGCCAATAACCGATCCCAAAGATCTTGGACCGGCCCTCCGGCGCGCGATTGAAGTGGTCCTGCGCGGCGAGCCCGCTCTGGTCGACGTTGTAACGCAACCCCGGTAGGAGGCGATGCGAGGAGGCCAACGGTTATGCGCGTTTTGATTTTCTTTTTGAGTATTATGACAATTACTTCCGCGCTGGGAGCCCAGAATCGAGGAACCGCTCCCAGCGCCGGCACGGCTGCTGGAGACGCTCAGGCCGCTCCGACCGGAGACGCCCAGAACGGCAAGAAGATTTTCGCAAGCCACGGATGCTACCAGTGCCATGGTTACGCCGCTCAGGGCGGGGCCGCACCTCGACTCGCGCCGCGTCCGTTAGCATTTGCGGCACTCTCCCGCTATGTCCGCCAGCCCACCGGGGAGATGCCTCCTTATACGGCTAAAGTGCTCTCGGACCAGCAACTGGCGGATATCTACGCCTTCCTCCGGTCGGTACCCCAACCGCCTGCGGTGGATAGCATCCCGCTGCTGAAAAACAACTGAAACTTAGGGCGGAATCGGGTGAGTTGGGTCAGTGGGTCAGCAGGTCAGCGTCCATATAGCTGATGTTGGAGATGGGACCACCTGAACCATGACTGTACTTCTTTTCGGGTTGATACTGGCCGTTCTGGTGGTCCTCGGGATCGTCCTGGGTTTGCCACGACGTCTACCTTTCGGTGCGCCACCCATTCATTTATCGGATCTGTGGAGCTGGCGAGGAACTGTAGGGCGCAGGACGTATTTTTTCGTTGGTGTGATCGGATTCGCGATCAAACATAACATCGACCGGATCGTTGCGGCCAGGATCTTCGGGCGCCCGTTTACGATCTTCAACTATTGGATCCCGCCGGTAGACGTGATCCGCCCTCAATCGCTTTCTTCAACGGACACCAGATTTCTGGTAACGCTGCTGGCGATCGCCCTTCCATTCGTTTGGGTCGGAATCGTATTGACAGTTCGGCGGCTCAGGTCTGCGCGGCTGCCGTTGTGGCTGGTGTTTCTGTTTTTTCTTCCGGTACTCAACTTGGGATTCTTCGCTCTGCTGAGCATCATCCCTCCGCGCGACAGAGTCACGTCACTCCACACTTCTCGAAGTGCATTCGCGTCGCTAATACCCAGGGAACCGCTAGGTAGCGCCGCTGTGCCGTTTTGCATGGGTCTGAGCTCGGTGCTGGTATATGGCTACCATCATCCGAGAAACCTATCGAGCTGCCTTTTTGTGTCATTCCTGTCCGTGGCGCTAGCCGCAGTGGCGCTGCTGGCATTTGCCGTGGAAGGTTTGATCTGCATCGCGATGGCAGTCCCAATCGCGACACCACTCGCACTCTTTGGCGGTGTGGTGGGATTTCTGGCTCAGCGTCAGGGCTCCATTTCTACAGAAGCGCCTTCGATGATGCTCGTGCTCGTCATCGTACCGATGAGTCTCATGGGCTTTGAACGAATAAGCCCGCTTGAAGCCCCTCGTTTTAGTGTGAGCACCAGCATTCGAATTGAAGCGCCGGCCAGACGTGTTTGGAACAACCTGGTTTCATTTCCCGATTTGGAGCAAGCTGATGAAATGCTGTTTCGGCTCGGGGTGTCTCATCCCATTCGTGCAGATATCGACGGGGATGGAGTAGGCGCCGTACGTCGCTGCCTCTTTACAACCGGAACATTCATTGAGAACGTTAACGTTTGGGAGGAAGGTAAACGTCTCGGATTTTCGATCGTGTCGGGACCCGAAGCAATGCGGGAATTCAGCCCATACGCCATCCATCCGCGCCATCTGAGCGGTTACTTCATTCCCGAATCCGCGCAGTTCCAGTTAGTCCCCAATCCGGACGGCAGCACCGGACTCCAAGGAACCAGCTGGTACCGAAACTCGATGTGGCCTTCGCCGTATTGGCGCATCTGGTCGGATATGATCATCCATCAGGTACACCGCAGCGTCTTCGAACATATAAGGACTCTTTCAGAACAACGTGATGACAGGTGAGACCCGGTGGACCGTGAGCTAAATATGAATGACACCACAACAACACTGCGATACACGATTGCTGATGTCTGAGAATGTCCGAGCGCTAGGTGAGCTGCAATCTGGGGAAGCTTCATCTTCCGAAACGGTAGAAGCGGCCGCGGCCGGCGACCGCTTTGCGGCGCTGATGGAGGCCGCACAAGCTGGCAAAGCGGACGCTTACGTCCAGTTGATGCAGCAAATCGCGCCACGGTTACGCCTGATTGTGCTTCGGTATCGGAGTTTTCTGGCAGCC
>QHXC01000307.1 GCA_003222815.1 Acidobacteriota bacterium
CTCTTCACCGTGCGAGCAAAGGCATTCGTCAAGATTTGTTCCGGATGTGGCGAGGCCATTGCATCGCGGGCATCCTCCCTCGTTACAGTTCCGGGTTCCGCGCGGCGTGCCGTTGTAGCCAGTCGAGATCACGCGCTTATCCTTGACGATGATGGCAGCCACCTTCCGTTTGATGCAGTTCGAACGTGAAGCCACAACCTTGGCGATATTCATGAAGTATTCGTCCCAGTTCGGTCTTTGGATTTCCTTTAACAAACGCAACAGCAGTTCATCGATCTGGGGATAGAGCTTTTGAAGGGTGTCGTCATTGACCAAAGTGTGGTCCGCCATCAATTCAACTTTCACTAGATTCTGCGACGTGTCTTCGCCTTCGGCCTCCCGTTTCTCCAGTTCGATAAATTCCTCGAGCGTGCGTGGATCGCTTTCCCGGCGCCTCCTGAGAATACGCTGGAAGCGGACTTCGGGGGGCGCTTCAACCCGGACAAGTTTGAAGTGTTTTGCTGCCCGAAACGCATGCACTTCGGCAGGATTGCGGATGGAGTCGATGATGTAGTGTTTGTCGTCCTCGACTTTTGCCAGGATTCGTTCGGCGAGAACGGCGCCGCCGTATTTCTGCCGCAACTCGTTGCCGACTTGAATCAGAAGCTCGCGAGTCGGTTCCTGACCGCGTGAGCGGATATCCTCGCGAATGACGTCGGATAAAGAGTAATAATAGAAACTCTTCTTCTCGAGGTATCGGGCGACTTCGCCTTTGCCGGCCGCGTTTCTCCCAGTAAGTCCTATCAACATTCGACGCCTTACGATACTATGATTCCTTTTGGCTGGGAAGGGCACTGCATGTTTGAGAACAAAAGGATTGCTGTATTGGGCGCCGGCAAACTGGGAGAGGCTTTGATTACAGGCATGCTCGACGCAGGCATTGTCGCTAAGAAGCAATTCATTGCGACAGCCGCGCATCGTGAGCGTCTCGATCAGCTTCGAGCCAAGCTCGACATCGAGACGACGCTCTCGAATGGCGAAGCCGTACGGAAAGGGCATCTGGTTTTGGTGTGCGTGAAACCGCAAACCGTGGAGGAGGTTTTGCGGCAGGTGACGGACGATCTCACATCGAGTCACCTTGTCATATCCGTCGTGGCTTCTGTGACCACACGATTCATCGAAAACATACTCGATAAGCCCGTTCCGGTTATTCGCGCAATGCCGAACACACCATGTCTTATCAAGAAGGGAATGACGGCTATTTCGCCAGGCCAGAACGCCGCACCTGAACATATCGCTCAGGCGCGAAAGATTTTCGACGCGATTGGCCGTACTCTGATCCTGGACGAAAGGCACATGGATGCTGTGACGGGGTTGAGCGCCAGTGGCCCCGCTTTTGTCTACATCATTATTGAGTCCTTCGTCGAAGCGGGCGTGAAGGTGGGGCTTCCCCGTGACGTGGCAACCCAACTGGCCGCTCAGATGGTGCTTGGCGCTTCCAGCATGGTCTTGGAGACCGGAGAACATCCCGCCAAGCTGAAGGACATTGTCACAACACCTGCCGGCTGCACGATCGATGGAATACTCGAATTGGAAGACGGCGGGTTGCGCGTTACGTTGATAAAGGCCGTTGTCCGGGCGACCCACCGCGCCAAGGAACTGGTGAACGGATAGGATTGGAACGCGCGTTCAACAAAAATGTCTGGCCTTCACGTCATCATCGTTGCTGGTGAATGCGTCCCATACGCTAAGGCCGGTGGATTGGCTGACGTGATAGGCGCGCTTCCTCTCGCGCTGGAGAAGCTGGGCCTTTCCGTCACCGTCGTAATACCCCGCCATCGCATCATCGATCTTCCCAGGTTCGGCTTCGACCCGTGTCCGGTGCCCGGGGAAGGGCGCGTCCCGGTCGGGTTCGAGTCCATTTCCTACGACATCTATCGCTCAATGATGCCCCATTCATCCGTCGAGGTCTTTCTCGTCGGTAACGATCGATTCTTCGATCGAGACGGTATCTACGTCGATGTCTCCACCGGCAAGGATTACCCCGACCAGGCTGATCGCTGGATTTTTTTTCAGCGTGCAGTGATGGATTTTTTTCAGACGGCCTCTCCATCACCCGACATCCTGCACTGTCACGATCACCAAACCGGTTTGATTCCGGCGTACCTTCGAAAGATTTACCGCAGCCAACGCAAATACGCCGGTACTCGCAGCGTCTTCACCATCCACAACATGGGTTATCCGGGTCTTTTTCCGAGAGAGGTGATGACGCGCTCAGGATTCAATGAGGCCGAGTTCTACCCCACGAGCCCATTTGAGTTCTACGGAATGCTGAACTTCATGAAAGTCGGAATTACATACGCCGACCTGATTACCACGGTGAGCCGGACCTACGCCTGTGAGATTCAGCAGAGTAAAGAATACGGCTATGGTCTCGAAGGCGTTTTGAGGGAGCGTTCCGGCGACTTGATTGGCATATTGAACGGCATTGACGATCAGCTTTGGAATCCGGAAAACGACCGGTTGATTCCGGTCCCCTACACTGTTTCCGATCTTTCCGGAAAGCTGGAAAACAAGAAGGCGTTGTTGCGTGAGTTCGAAGTAGATGGCTCTCACCTGGAATGGCCAGTGGTTGCCATGATTTCTCGTATTGATGTGCAAAAAGGATTCGATCTGGTTATGAGCATCCTCGACTATTTGCTTTCCAAAAACCTCTATTTTGTGTTGCTGGGAACCGGTAACAAAGAAACGGAGGTGTACCTAGTTCCTCATGCCGTCGCGCTACGAGCCATGCGGCCTGAACCAGATGTACAGCTTGCGGTATGGCACCGTCCCGATTGTCCGCTCGACCGGTGGTCTGGCAGACACAGTTTACGAATACGATCCATCGACCGGTCTGGGGACGGGATTCTGCTTCAGCGACTATCATCCCCAGCAGTTCAAGGCCGCCATCGATCGCGCGCTAGCGTTGTGGCCCAACCGCCTCCAGTGGCGCCGGCTGATGCTGAATGGCATGCGGCAAGATTTCAGCTGGAAAGGATCCGCGACAAAGTATGTCGAAGCTTACGAATGCCTGATAAAGAGAGAGCCTGATCGAAATCGCGACGCTCGCCCATTTTTCCAGGGATTATAAATGGACTTCCGATTTCGGAATTTCCAGCGAACCTCACTGCGTAATATGTTGATTTGAAAAGAATATATCTTGGCCCCACTATTGCTTAATAACTGCTTAATAACAGATTTGTTGCAGTTTTCCGGGGCTCGGCGTTCGTTGAATGTCTCGTTCTCACAGGGGGTGAGGGGAGAGAAGGATGACCGGAGCCCCGGAAAGTTTCCAACCGCGGATTACGGCACGGCATCAGCGTAGTCCGCGGTTTTTTTGTCGCAGATCAAGCGGCCAAGGAGATCTTGCAGACGCGGCTGGTGACAATCAACCGGCGATCGAAGTGCACTTCAAGATTGAAACCGACGTATATGCCGCGAAGCTTGAGGAAACTGCCACCGAGGGAACTGCCGGCAAGCCGGGCTGGAGTGAATTCCGGAAAGAAACGACCGCCCCGAATCAAAATTTCCCCGGTTCGCCTGCCTGGTTTCGAGTTGAACGCCCTCCGTCCAGTCATGGGCGGACCACGTGTCAAGCAGTGCGCTTGCGGAACAACTTACCTTTGTATCCATAAGTTTTAGCCTTCTACCATGGGCGACTTCGTTTCAGACTCTTTCGACGATCGTAATAGTGATATCGTCGGTCTGCGATCGGCCTACCGTGAAATTTTGAATTGTTTCGAGCAATTTGTCTTCCAGATGTTTGGCTCCAGCCGATGCCTCCATTCGTATCACTTCCTTCACACGATCTTCCCCCAACATTTCTCCTTGTGGATTCTCGGCCTCGGTTAGGCCATCGGAGTAGACCACGAGCACATCTCCTTTATGAAGTTGGAGCACATTGGACTGATATGAAACAAAAGAAAATGCGCCAACGATCATGTTGTTCGACCCGATCTCTTCGATCTCGCCTGTCGCCGCACGGAACAGGTAAGTTGGATTGTGCCCGGCGCTGATAAACCTTCCAGAGCCTTCCGAGCTTAGAGTAAACAAAAACATCGTCACAAAACGGCTCGAGGAGGACTTTTCACAAAGAAACCGATTTAAACGGTTAATGGCCTCGTCGATCGGCAGACCTGCCCGGAGTTGCATTTGGAGGCAGCCGAGGAGCATCGAACTAAGGAGCGAAGCAGAAATTCCCTTGCCGGACACGTCCGCCAGAACCCCGGCCAGCTCACCAGTCTCCAGCTCCACAAAATCATAGAAGTCGCCCCCGACGTACCTGGTAGGTTTTGAGAATGCATGAATCTGGAGGTTTTCGACCTCCGGCAGGTTCTGGGGAAGCAGGCTGCGCTGTGTTTCTTCGGCCAAGCCCAGTTCAAGTTCGAGTTTCTTTCGCGCCTCAATGTTCTTGATCATCTCAACGCGTTCAAGAACATTGCCGGCCTCGACGGCCAGTTTGCTGATGATCTTCTGATCCAGGCCAGACAGCGAATGCATCCTCTTCGTGCTGTCGAGGTAAAGAATTCCAAGAATCGAGGGACTATCCGCCTGGGATGGGATCCCCATCAAGGGCAGACACGCGACTGCGCGGAGGTGCATCGCCACAATACTGGCTTGCTCTTTGTACTTGTCGCCGAGGCCCTCGACCATGAATACCGGTGAGCCCTTTGCAGCCACGTCATCGACCACCGTGTGACTTCTCTGAAAGTGCGCAAGCGACAGCGGACGGCCCTGACCATCCATTCCTGCGGCATATCCGAAAGTATTTCCCTCACGTACGAGGATGAATCCGCGTTCAGCCCCACTGATTTTCAAAGCCGATTCGAGAATCTTCTGGAACGCGGTCTCGGGAGTAAAGAGCTGTTCCCATTGATACTGAAAATCGAGAATGCATGAGATCTTTTCCAGGTCGGAAGAACCGGACGGAAGAACGACGCCGAGGCCCATGAGCGATCGTTCGAAGATTCGGGTCGTATCGGCCTTGGGTGCCTTCGGGAGTTTGGCTTCACCGATAAAGAAGTGAAGCTCGATACGGTCCTTTCCAAAGCAGATCTTGTCGCCGTGTTTGAGAACGTGATGATCCACTTGCTGATTGTTCACGAATGTGCCGTGAGTGCTTGAGAGATCCTGGAGAAAATGCCCCTCCGCCATCTTCACAATTTTTGCGTGGTGTCTCGAGATGTGCTGATTATTCAGGACAATATCGGCATCACCTTTTCGTCCGATCAACACTTCACTCGCTTCCAATTGAAAGACATTCTCCTGTCCGTCTGGTCCGACCCAATATAAACGGGGTGTTGACATCGTGTTTACCGTGGCTTGTTCGAGCAGATACTAGTACAATTCGTGAAATTTGTTCATGGGATTTCGCTATGAGACGGATGAGTACCAAGCTGTTGCCACCCGTTATTATTGCACTTTTTACCATCGCTCTTACGATAGCCCCGGCGATTGTTGTACCAGCAGCGGATGTCCCGGAAGACCGCGGGGCCGCCGGGCTAGCCCAGGCGTTGAAGCGTCTGGATGTGATCGGCAGTGTCCTCCACACGGGCGCCCACCCCGATGATGAGAACAGCGCATTGCTCGCGTGGTTGTCGCGCGGCCAGGGCGTGCGCACCGCATATCTGTCCGCTACGCGTGGCGACGGCGGGCAAAACCTTCTGGGCACCGAGTTATTTGAAGCGCTCGGCGTCATTCGAACCGAGGAACTGCTGGCCGCGCGCCGCTTCGATCGGGCACAGCAATTCTTTACGCCGAATTACGAGTTCGGATTTTCCAAAAGCGCGGATGAAACATTCGAGAAATGGGGACGCGAACGCGTTCTCGGCGACTTTGTGCGCGTGATCCGGCAGTTCCGACCCGAGATCATCATTTCTCGTTTCACGGGTACACCGGCGGATGGGCACGGCCACCATCAAGTCGCGGGGATCATCACTCAGGAAGCCTTCAAGGCCGCGGCTGACCCCGGCCGATTTCCAGAATATGGAAAACCGTGGCAAGCCAAAAAGCTTTACCTGAATTCCATGGGAAGCGGTCAACAACAGCCGGGCGGTCAGCGGCAGGGTGTTGGGCGGCAACCGGGAGGTGGCCAGCAACAGGCAAGTGGTCCGCCGCCGGCTGGCATTGCCATCAACGTCGGCGAATACGATGCGGCCTTGGGCCGCTCTTATAACGAGATAGCGATGGAGGGCCGCAGCCTGCATCGGTCCCAATCGCAGGGTACTGCGCAAGAGAAAGGCCCGCGCACGACACGTCTGCAACTCGTGGGCAAGAGCATCGCGGTGGCGGATAATGCGGACCTGTTTGCCGGCACCCTCCACAAGTTACTGGACCTGGCCCAACTTGAACCGGAACTATCGGCGGATCTCCATCAACTCCAGCAACGAATCGATGCCGTCAGGCAAAAGGCGAATTTTGCTCATTCCGCCGACATCGTTCCAGACCTTGCGACGGCCATCCGGCTCTTTAAGCAAATTCAGAGCAAGGCGACTGACGAACACGTTCAATTTCTGCTTGGCGAAAAAGAACCTGATTTTCACGAAGCAGCTCGACTGGCGGCGGCTTTAGTCATGGACGTGATTGCATCCGACGACACCGTGGTGCCAGGACAGGAGTTCAATCTGACCGTTGCCGTCGTGAACGGCGGGCCTTATGACTTTTCCACCGTGCGGACGAGCACCGACTTCCCTCCGGGCTGGGAAGCCAACTACCAGGGTTCCACGGGAAGCCTGGAGGCCGGTCAACGTTTCGAACAGAAGTTCAAAGTGAAGGTGGCGGCGGATGCCCCGTTCACCGAGCCTTACTGGTTACAACGACCGAGGCAAGGCGATCGGTTTGTCTGGCCGGCCGGTTCTGCCGCAGACATGCCTTTCGATCCGCCACTGATGCAAACGCGTGGCGAAGTGGATTACCAGGGAACCAGTATTGCGCTTTCCAAACCGGCGGAATTCCGAAAAATCGATGACATGTATGGGGAACTGCGCAGTTTGGTCAAAGTTGTGCCAGCTCTATCACTGCGCGTGTCGCCTGACATCGCGATCGTGCCGATATCCGGAAATCGGCGCAAGGAATTCACTGTAAACGTGGAGAATCAAAGTCCGACGCCGGTCGAAGGCGAAGTCCGCCTGATCACGCCTCAAGGTTGGGCCGTTTCACCCGCTTCACGCCCTGTGAAGTTTTTGCGTCAGGGTGAAAAGGCATCCGTTCAGTTCATGGTGAGCGTTCCTAACATTGAAGGAGATGCCACCGTACAGGCCGTGGCGAAGGTGGGGACTCAGGAGTACAGGACCGGTTACAAGGTGATCGCTTATCCCCATATTCAAACGCGGCATATCTATGCGCCAGCTCAAGCCAGGGTCGAGGTATTCGATGTGAAAACGTCCGTGACCTCAATTGGTTATGTCGAAGGAGCCGGCGACCGTGTTCCGGAAGCGCTTCGTCAGCTCGGTTTGAATGTAGCCATCCTCTCTTCCGACGAGCTCGCAAACGGAGACCTTGCGAAGTACCAAACCATCATTTTGGGCATCAGGGCATACGGTTCAAACGAAGCTGTCCGCGCTTACAACAACCGATTGCTGGAGTACGTGCAAAACGGTGGCACACTGATCGTTCAATACAACCAATACGAGATCCAGGATGGCCCGTTCGGTCCATATCCTTTTACGATCAGACGGCCCCACGACCGTGTCACCAAGGAAGAAGCGGCGGTCCGAATCCTGCATCCAGCAAACCGCATTTTCAACTTCCCAAACAAGATTTCCGAGAAGGATTTCGATGGGTGGGTGCAGGAGCGGGGTCTCTATTTCCTCGGAACATGGTATTCCCACTACCAGCCTCTCCTGGAGTCGCACGATCCGGGCGAGGATCCCAAAGAAGGAGGACTCGTCGAGACCAAGTACGGGAAGGGAACCTACATCTATACGGGGTACGGTTTCTTCCGGCAGTTGCCCGAAGGAGTCCGGGGTGCATACCGATTATTTGGCAATCTCATAAGCTTGGAAAATTGACCTACCTCACAAGCATAGCCAGCCTTGGGAAGACGAAGCGTCCAGCGACATCGTCCACAACGTTGACCTGGCACGTATAGAAGCCGGGTTGCAGTTGCGCGAGTTGCACGCTGAGTTCGAAAGCCGAGGCATGCCGCTCTCGCGTGTTGAGTTCAGTCGCCTCGGCAAGAGGCGTCTCGTAAACTTTCACATCTCCCTTGTAGAATGCAGCGCTGGTCAGCATGTGAATCGAGTTCCTGCTCTTTTCTCGGCCGGTTTGAGTGGCGGGATCATAGACCTCGAAATAGAGATAGAGCTGCTGATTTCTGGAAAAGACGTGGGTGACGCTAGGAATCAGTTCCGACCCGTTTCGAACCAGCGGATTCTCGCGCCTTTGACGCGCGGGCTGCTTCTGGCTTGATGCAACGACCGAACTGATCTTCAGTGGTGCGTCTTTCAAATTTGGAACAATGACCTCGGTTTCGAACGAGCCCGTCTGGCCGGTCTGATTTTCGCGGAGAACGACTTTGAGGCTGTAGTCGCCCGGGGGAAGAAGGAAGCCGGTGTCGTACTGCACGTTCTTGCGTTTAACGTCCTTTGCGCTTTCCACGGCGAGCTTGACAGTATCGCGGATGATACCGAACGGACGCTGGCTCTTATCTCGTACGACTCCGGCAACGTCCAGAGTAGAGCGGTCCTCATCGCCTGTTCTTGTGAAAGGAATTGCAGCGCCTGGAACCACGACGGATACCGGCACGAAATACCGGACATCCGAAAGACGGAAATAGCCCGTCGATAGGTAAACCGGAAGATCGGTGTTTGGCAAATCCGATGCGAGTTGTTCCTGGATTTGCCGGTCGCGGTCTTCCTTTGTCGAATGCTGGAAATCGGCGGGGGCGTAATAGCCGTGCCGGTTGTCCACTTTTACGTCGCGGCGCTTCACAGTGACCGTGATCTTGCGGAATCGCCCATCTTTGGCGGTATTGGTACTTCGATATCCGAGGACGTAGTACATGGAAGTGTCCTCGATCATCTTCGTGTATGCCGGATGAAAATCGTTGGTGTCGAGAAAGGCGCGGCCACCCGTGCCGGATGCCAACGTCACCAACGTTTCCTGGGATGAGAACGTTGAATCGAATTGGCGTTGAACGGTCTGGCCCGAAAACGTTGCGGAACTAAACTGGCTTGCCCGTGACGCGTCACCGCCGGGCGGCAACGCCTGAAGGCCGCGTACGTCGACCGTGTAGATCGAAAGATTCGCACGAACCGCAGCGTTGATCGCTACGCGCAACTGCGACTGGTTCTCGATTCCGGTCCGATTTAGACCACTGGCAAAGTAGAGGACCGACTTCCTTTGCTCGATTGTCGCGAGGGCGTCGGCCAAAGACCGTATAGCCTCAAGGCGGCGATCGGTGTTGAATATGTTGAACTCTGAGGAGTTGATCGCGATCCGAGGTGAAGTCCTGATTCACCGTCACCGTGTTCGCAAGACTGACAATCGCGATCAGATCAGCCGGGCTCATCTGCTTTTGAACATATTCCACGGCTGAATTTGCGGCGCGTGTAACCTCTTCAGGCTGCATCGAGCTCAAGTCAAAGAAAAGTACGACGAGCCGTCGATTCCTGAATATCTCGTCCGCCACCCGCTGCGGTTGGTTGGTTGATGGCGTGTCGAGATTTGTAAGCAGATTCGGCACCTGCGTTTCGGATGCGACGATTGCATCGGGGGTTTCGACGTCCAGTGACGAGACTCTTTGAACCTTACCGTCTTCAAGCAGAGTGAAATCCTCAAGCTTCAGATCGCGCACAAAGTTCCCTTGTCTGTCACGAACGGTCACATTCACAAGCACCAGATCCGTGTCCGTACGCAGCGTGAACTGAGGTGAACGTTGCGGGATCACCGGAATCGGTAGAACAGCCAGTATCAGCACAATAGGAATGACGAGCCGGTTCATGTTCATAAAGAACCTAAAAACGCAGACGTGCGATGATCTGAATTTTCCTCATCGATCCTACCGACGTGACGCGGCCGAATGAGGGTGAATTTACGATCGTATCGATTGCACGAAATTGCGGCGTATTGAAGACGTTCGATGCCTGAACGCGCAGCTCGAGCGGGTAGCGTTCCTTCAGCATGACGCTTCTGTTCAAAGCCATGTCGAATTGGTATGTTCCGGGACCGCGAATCGTATTCCTGCCGGCATTACCGAACTGGCCCGCCGCCGGCAGGACAAAGGCCGCGGGGTTGAACCAGGCGATGACCGTAGGATTCGCTATGGTCACGGGCGCTCCCGTGGCATTCGCGCGCAGGGTGCCATTCGTTCCACGGAGGATATCCCCAGTATCGCCAAGAATCCGTGCGGTGGACGGAGTCCCGGAAGCAATCGTCCAGCTTCCGCTGACTTGCCAGTTACCCAATATAGCTCGCCCGAAATGCTCGGTGGAAAGCCACCGCTTGTTTTCACCGAACGGCAACTCCCAGAGGTAGTCACCCGTGAAACGATGAGTTTGATCGAAGTTGGACAATCCCCTTTCTGCCGCGAGATCGAAAGCGTTCTGTGCGACGACGCCGGCGCCACCGCTGGTACTGGAAGCATTGTCGATGGACTTTGAGAACGTGTAGTTTCCTCCACCGGCCAGTCCAAACGTTAGCCGTTTTCTTAGCCGGACCGATGCGGAGTGCGATACGGAGCCGCCTTCCGACGTTTCCCACAAGAACGGTTGCACGTTGGGAATGCGCAGTCCCGTTGCTGTGCGGTTCGGCGCTTCAACAACATCGAGATGGGTGCCTCGGGTTCCGATGTACCCGGCATTCAACACGACGCTGCTCGAAATACTCCGCTGAATGTCGAGATTCCACGTCTGCACGTAACCGATACGGTAGTTGCGGTCCACGCCGAAGCTATTGGTAATGGTCGCAGGAGGCGGAACAGGAAATCCGTTCTGAAGCGTCAGTCGCAGTACGCTCGAAGCAATGTTCGTCTGAGTCACCGCAAACGGCGGCTGAAACGCCAGTTGTTGCACAATGTTGTTGTAGGCCGCGTTGTTGTAATTGATCCCATAACCGGCCCGCACAATGGTGTTGTTCATCGCCCGCCATGCAATGCCTACTCTCGGACCAAAGTTATTCCGATCCGGATCGACCAGCGTGGACGGAAACTTACCCGTGAACGCCCCAACTTTTCCTGGCAGCACGGGCGCCACTGCGCTGAATCCGGAGGCCGTGTCCAAGTTTACAATTCGGTTTTCGGTTTCGCTGAACGGCGAAACATATTCGTAACGCAATCCGAGATTCACGGTGAGAGCCGGCAGTATTCGCCAGTCATCCTGGAAGAAGAGATTCCAGGAATTCGCCCGGAACTGATAGCTGTTGGAGCCGTACTCTATGGACGTGAGCTGTGGCAGGCCCAGGAGGAAATCTGCAAAATCGAAACCGGCGTTGGCGCCCGTGAACGTAAAACTTCCTCGCGCGTTATCATTAGTTCGGGTATTCGACTGAATGCGGCGGAACTGTACTCCCCAGCGCATTGAATGTTTGGCGCGCGCCCAGATCATCGAGTCGCCGAATTGCAGCGTCTGGTTAATCCGCCGGGAAGTGTTCAGATCGCTTACGCCGCTGTAATTCGTAAATGAAAGCTTCGGAATGCCCCAATCAAAAGGATCCTGCGAAACGCCGCCAACCCCGGCTTCGCCCGCAACATTGCGGATGCCGGCATACAAATTCGCTGTCGTGTTTCTATTGCGGCTGAAGCCGAATTGAACGCTGTTGCTAAGACGGCCGATGGAATGGGAATAACCAATTGGAACATTGATACCGACCACAGACGTGGTCCCGCCGATGCTCGGAATAGGGTTGTTGACCGTGCTGTCTTCTGTCCGATATTGAATGCCGATCGTCAACGCTTGTCCTCTGGCCCCGCCGCGGCCTCCACCGCCGAAACCGCTTCTTGGTCCACGGCCCCTTGGACCGCCTGAAGCTCCGAAACTGTGATTGAATCGCACATTCAGATCGTTGCTATTGTCTTTGTTGGTTGTCACGTAATGGTAGTTCTGCACGTTCCCGGGGAGATTCGGCAGAGGAATGAACGACATTAAACGAGCAGCCGCTGGATTGATGGATGGGGCCGGAATTCGGTTGTTTTGAAAAGATACGCCAGTCACGGGGTCTGCGATCAGAACCGGCTTGCCGCCCCTGAAGTAAGTCTCAGAGAAATCGCCTGCCCGCTCGACGGCTGTTGGAACGGTTGAGAACGCGTCGAAGGGATTGTGGGTTCGAGACGCATTGTAGGTAATGGTGAAGAAGTTTCGGTTTCCAAGGTCGAACAGTTTCGGAATCTTCAGCGGTCCTCCGACAGTTACTCCAAAGCGGCTCTGACCATAGTCCGGTTTGGATGTGGATGGACCTTTCAGTGAATAAGGGGAGGCGTCGAAGGCGGAATTACCCAGCGAGTAGTTTAGATTGATGTTGGGCCGGTTCGGAAATTGACCGCGGCCGTCACCGATGAAGAAAGGATTTGCTCCACCGCGTAGGCCAGCTCCGCGCGGACCACCCCCGCGTTGACCACCGCCCCCCCCGAGCCCGCCACGGCCCGCGCCGGGCACTCCGCCGAAGCGGCCGCCGGTTCCACCTCTCGTTCCTTCTTCAGCGCCTGCGGGCCCACCGCGCTCGCCAAAGCCCTCCTGCTGGGCCGCCAGCCGCTCAGGATCGAACATACCTTCAAAGGCCTGTGAGGCCGTATTCCCAGAGACGGCCACCGATTCAGTGGGAGCATCGGTCGTCATTCCAGCAATGGCCATGCCGGGAGGGACGAGGAAATCGTCGGTCCCGTTTCCAGTTTCGTTTGCAGGTGTCTCCGCCACCGGCGGCGCGTTCGAGAGCCGGCGGTTGGCGCCCAGCGCTGCTCGCGGTTGGGCTGCGCTGGTCTGAGACTTCGAGCGAAGCATCAAGTCAAAATCCGCGCGCACCGTGTGAGCATCGGTAATGACCACTTGTTGGTCGGCGGTCATGAACGCCGTCATTTCCGCTGTTACGAGGTATGTCCCGGCTCCCGGCAATCGCAGCGAATAACGACCACTCAAATCGGTTGTTGTAGCAACTTGCTCCAAACTGTCTCGGTTGATCGCGTCGACCGATGCTCCCGGAAGAGGCGTGTTGCCCGACTTGACGGTTCCCTGAATGGAAATACCGCTTTCAGGCCTCTGGACCTGAGCTGTGGTTGAAAAGGTAATTACAAGAAATAGAAAGATGGCCGGTGATAGCGTACCGATGTTGAACCGCATGTAACTGAGACATCCCCAAATTCAAACTGAAGTATCGTCCTAGTCTTTCTTACGATTATGGAACGGCACTCGTTACGGGCGCTTAACATCTTTTAACAACGAAGAAAGTCAGGATTCCCGTCCAAGCAGTCCCGATGGTAAACTTGCAGACATGATTTCCCGCAGCGTCTTGGTAGCCCTTTTGGGTCTAAGTGTCTGCATTCCGCTACCGGCGCAGATCTCCCGTGATTCCAAATTCGGGATTCTCCGAACTGTCATTGCTGAACAGGCCGCTGCCCGGATCGGCCTGCCCTTCGGTGCAGACGGTGTCGAACTGTCGGAGACGGGCCAGGTCAATAAGGAGAAATTGGAAAAGGACATCAAAAAGAACGGACAGTCTATCGAGGCCGGCAAGGTTGTGACCGTGACCGAAATCGCATTTGCCGATGACAAGATCGAAATCGAGCTCGATGGCGGAGGCAAAAACAAGAAGAGCTTTTTGGATCGCATCCAGGTCGGCGTTGGGGTGGGGAACAAGACGGCGCCCGTCGGCAGAGATGACAAAACACAGAAAGCGAAAGGCTCGAAGATCGTTCTTCGATTTGAAAAGAAGGTTCCTCCGGATATCAAGCCCGAGCTATTGAAGGAATTGCTCAATCCGATTCTCGACTTCGAAAAACACAATTTTTTAAAGACTGGTATTGACGCGCTTCCTCCCGAATTCCAGGAAGCAGTGAAGGCGAAGGAAGCAAAGATTGGTATGGATCGAAGCACTGTGATCATGGCGCTGGGCCGGCCGGACAAGAAGGTTCGCGAGAAGCTTGACGGTGTCGATACCGAGGATTGGATCTACTTCGAGCGCGGACTGCGTGTGCAGTTTGTCACCTTCGAAAACAACGTCGTCGTCCGAATCCGTCAATACTGAACCCACTAATGATATTACTCGTTCTTGGCGCCGGTGCGGCCGGCTCATATTTTGGCGGCAAACTTGCACAAGCCCGTCATGACATCGCGAAGTGACAAGACTCATACTGGAATATTGGGCTCCTCTTCTTCTTTGGCTGATCACGATATTTTCTTTCTCCACGGATGCCTTTTCGAGTGGCGAGACTTCTAAAATCATTGTTCCGATCTTGACCTTTCTCTTTCCACATTTATCAGCCCACGAAACTGACGTGTGGCACACCGTGATTCGAAAGTGCGGCCACGTTACCGAATACTTCATCCTGACGGTGCTGGCGTATCGGACTATACAGCTCGATCGGCCGAATCTCAGGGGGGCGAAGCTTTGGACTGTGGTTTTCGTTCTTCTGGCCGCACTGTCGGACGAGTTGCATCAGCTCTTTACTGCTTCGCGGAGTGCGTCGATCATCGACGTAGGATACGATTGTCTCGGAGCAGTTTGGGCGCTTTGGCTTATCAGACCTTATGAGACCCGGCGTTTACGTTCACGTTCCATTCTGTGAGCAGCGTTGCTACTACTGCGCGTTTACAGTTGCGGTGTCTCCGGAGCACACTTATGAGCCATACGTCCGCCGCCTGATCCGGGAGATCGACCTTTCAGAATTCAAGGAAGAACCGGAGACGATATTTTTATCGATGCCGCGTTGATTGAAAGGATCATTCATGCCCTTCCCGGTGGCGCAGCAGAAATAACCATTGAGGCCAATCCGGGTACAATCACGGATTCGAAGCTTGAGTGCTATCGCGACATCGGCGTGAATCGTGTGAGCGTCGGTGTGCAGTCATTCTATGACGAAGACCTGAAAAATGCCGGACGCCTTCACAGCGCCGCTGACGTCTTACGGGACATTGAGTCTTTGCGAAAGCACCGGTTCGAAAACATCAACGTCGATTTGATTGCGGGACTTGTGAACCAGCGGCTTGAGGTCTGGAAACAGAATCTCGGTTGGATTGAGCGGCTCCGCCCGGAGCACGTCTCGATCTACATGCTCGATTTAGAGGAACGCAGCGCCTGGGGAAAGAGCCGCGCCGATACGCCCGGCGAGGAAGTGTTCGCCAATTTTTATTGCGAGGCTGCCGAGCGCCTCGGTAAAGCGGGCTACATTCATTACGAAATCTCGAATTGGGCCGTACCCGGTTTCGAGTGCCGGCACAATCTCAAATACTGGACAGCCGCGCCTTACCGCGGATTCGGGGTCAGCGCACATTCGTTTTCGCAAACGCGCCGGTTTTGGAATACGGCGTCACTGATGGAATATAACGAGATGCTGGATTCGGAAAAGCTTCCGGTTTCCGGAGACGAAGAGTTGACTAGAGAAATGCGGCTGGAAGAAGCGTTCCTTCTCGGATTGCGCAGAACTTGTGGCTTCGACGTCTGGCACGTCGCGCAGGAACTCGATTTCCGGTACCCGTCCGAGTGGTTCGACCGCGTGTGCGAACTGGAAGATGACGGCTGGATCCAGTTTGATGGTAAGTTTCTGAGACTCACTCCAGCAGGCTGGCTGCTGGCGAATAGCGTGACCGAGGAATTGTTATGGCCGACACTGTTATCGACCTCCGAAGCGACACCGTAACGAAGCCATCGCCCGAAATGAGGCGGGCCATGGCTGAAGCGGATGTCGGCGACGACGTTTTTCTGGAAGATCCGACCATCAACCGGCTTCAGGACCGCGCTGCACAGATCTTCGGGCGCGAGTCCGCGCTGTTCGTGCCCTCCGGAACGATGGGCAATCTGACATGTATCATCGCCCACACGCGTCATGGCCAGGAAATTATCTGTGAGGCGTCGGGACATATTTATAACTACGAGATGGCTTCGATGTCCGCCATCGGCGGAGTGCTCCCGCGAGTTGTCGCCGGGCAGGATGGAATTCTGAGCTGGGAAACGATTTCCAAGGCAATTCGTCCCCGGATTTACTACAGGGCTCAAACCGCGCTGATCTCTCTCGAAAACACCCACAACATGGCCGGCGGGACGGTGTATCCGACGAGGCTTGCCGACGAAATTTGCGGCAAGGCGCACGATGCCGGTATTCCGGTCCACCTGGACGGTGCCCGGATTTTCAATGCCGCAACCTATCTGGACGAAGACGTAGCCCGGATCACAAAAAAATTTGATTCCGTCCAGTTCTGTTTAAGCAAAGGTCTGGGTGCTCCCGTCGGTTCTCTCATCGTTGGATCACGGGAATTCATCGAGCGATGCCGCAGCATTCGGAAAATGCTCGGCGGCGGTATGCGCCAGGCCGGTATCCTGGCTGCTGCGGGATTGATCGCTCTCGAAAAGGGTCCGAAGCGGCTTCAAGTGGACCATGACAACGCAAAAGTTCTTGCCTCCAAGCTTGCCGCGATTCCGGAAATTACGCTAGATCCGGCAAAGGTGCAGACCAACATCGTCATTTTTGATTTGAAGAAGTCGAGATGGTCTGCGGCAGACTTCCTTCAAGCGCTCGGGAAACGAAACGTATTGGCCGTTCCGGTCGATGCAGAAAGGGTGCGCATGGTGACTCATCTTGATGTCGACGGTAGCGAAATCGACAAAGCCGCGGCCATTGTGCGAGAAGTGTTGAAGCCATGAAGAAGATTCGAGTTGGTGTGATCTTTGGCGGTCGCTCCGGCGAGCATGAAGTTTCGCTGCGGTCGGCGGAGTCGATTCTCAAATCCATTGACCGCTCCAAGTACGATGTCGTACCGATAGGCATCACTCATGAAGGCCGCTGGCTCGCCTCAAAGAACGCAATTGCATTGTTGCCTGCGAAAGATGCTATCCAGAAGACGCTGACAACCGGCGAGGCCATTGTGTTTCCTGCCGAGCCGGCCGCCCGGGGAGTTGTCGATGTTGTTGCCGGGGTGCTCGGATCCGCGGTCGGGATGGACAAGGACGTGATGAAGCGTCTCCTGCGGGATGCAGGTCTGCCCGTTGTCGATTACTGGACCGTTCGGCAATCGGAAATCGATTCTTTTGCCGAGACGAGATTCAGTGGCCTTCCCTATCCCGTGTTCGTCAAGCCCGCTAATCTCGGGTCGTCCGTGGGCATCACCAAGGTACATGGCCCGGATGAACTCCGCGCCGCGTTGAAAACGGCCGCGGAATACGATCGAAAAATTGTTGTGGAGAGGGGAGTCGATGCGCGCGAGATCGAGATCAGCGTGCTTGGCAATGATGATCCCATCGCCTCTGTACCGGGAGAGATCATTCCATCGCGAGAGTTTTACGACTACGATGCCAAGTATGTCGATGAAGACTCCCGGCTGCTGATTCCCGCGCCGCTTGCTGAAGAAAAAGTTAAGGAAGCGCAACAAATGTCCATCGCCGCCTTTAAGTGTCTCGAATGCTCGGGGATGGCTCGAGTCGACCTGTTTCTGGAGAAGTCTAGCGAAAAACTTTACGTCAACGAAATCAACACGCTTCCCGGATTCACGACGATCAGCATGTACCCTAAATTGTGGGAGGCGTCTGGTATTCCTTATTCCGAATTGATCGATCGCCTTATCGCGCTCGCCATCGACCGCCACGCCGAGAAGAATAGGCTGAAAACCAAATATTGAAAACTTCCTACTCGCTCCACCGGAAAGTATCATCCTCAAACAGCAACACCTTGCTCGCCGCGTCCTTTGCAAACTGAACGTGGTGGGTTACGACGATCTGGGTCATGCCTTCGCTGTCCAGCTCTCGCATGACGTTGAAGACTTCGTCGACGAGGCGAGGATCCAGTTGAGAGGTGGGTTCGTCGTACAGCATGACTTCAGGTTGCATGGCCAGGCTGCGAGCTATCGCTACGCGCTGTTGTTGACCACCTGAAAGCTTTGCCGGGTACGTATGGGTTTTCTCACTCAAACCGACACGCTCGAGGATTCTTCCTCCCATTTCAGCCGCCTCGTTAGGATTCATCTTCTTCACTTGAATCGGCGCCAGCGTGACATTTTCAAGCACGGTCAGATGCGGAAACAGATTGAAGCTCTGAAAGACCATACCTGTTTTCGAGCGCATCTTCTGAAGGGTGTGCCTCTTCTGAGCAGGCAAGCCGGAGGCCTCACCGGCGTTCCATTCGACGCTGATGTCCCCAATAGATATTCGTCCGCTATCGAATAACTCGAGAAAATTGATGCAACGAAGCAGCGTGGATTTGCCGCAGCCCGACGGGCCCATGATAACGGTCAACTCGCCCTGTGGGAATTGAAGCGTGAGGTCTTTGAAGAGAGTATGACTGCCGAATGATTTCGTCAGTCTTTCGATCTTAACCACCGCTGATGTGCGCCGGCGCTTCTCAACAGAACCTTCTGAGGTCTTTCTTTCGCATTGAAGCCTATGGCGTAAGGACAAAAGATATTGGCGCGCTTTGCACGCGAGTTCTCGTCGAGATAATATCCGCCGATACGGAAATGATAATTGTCCACCGTGCCGGACAACGTGCCATCACCATTGTATTGCCAGGCGCCGGAGCGTCTTTTGTCATTCGCGACAATGATGATGTAGAGGTTGTCGGGCGACATGTCGCAGATGTCTTGTGTGCTCAAATTTCGGCAAGTTACCAAGGAATTTATCGATCCTTCGGGATGCGCGGCCGTTCTTCTCGACGCTGGTGTGGCTACGATTTGCGGTCTGATAGGAGATCGCGTGCTCCACAATGTAGATGTTGTTGCTGTCGCGATATCCAAGAAGAAGGCCAAAACATTCTCTCTTATAAACTTCGATAGCCGATATCAGCAGGGCCCAAAACGCGTTTGCCGAAATGTATACTTCCATGTGTCACCTGACTGCTCCGGATTCTAGCCGTTCTGTACGCCGGTTGGGAATCGGCTTTTTGGACTAAAAATTAGGGCCGCATCAAAGTGCGGCCCTGTCTAAATCTCGGTCTTCGCGCCTAATTTTTAGGTCAGTGTTACTTCTTCTTAGTCGCTTTCTTCTTCTTTGCTGGAGCTTTCTTCATCCTTTTTTCCCTCCTAATGGGATTTTTCTTTGTCTATTTTGATTAGCCTCGCAACATATTGAGGCTCATCGTTACTACAACCGCTAGTATTGTGGCGAAACTTTTCCCTGTCAAGCATAAATTTCGCTTTTTGTGGGAGTTAAACTCTAGGGGTACTGATAGTAGCCTCTTCGATGGAACGCCTCAAAACCCGCTCGGGCGAGCCTCACCTGGATGTCCCGGAACATTGGCTCGGTGCCTGGCACCTTGTTGCTGGAGACGTATCCCAGCACATACTGGTTGCGCGCCTGTTCGGTAGCCCTTGCGTAAAACTTTTCAATATTCTGCAGTGAATTTGCAAAATAGGCATCGCCGCCCGTGTTTTTGGCGTAGTCGGCAAGGACCGAGAACCTGCGGGTGAGGAAGGTTTGCTCCAGTCCAATCGCGTAGACCTGAATGCCCGTGTCGAGCAGGTTTCTCACCGTTTCATCAAAGGAATGACTGCTTCCCGTAGTACTTCCATCGGAAATGACGACCACAATTTTGCGCCGCTCGCGATCGCGCTTGGCGAGATCGGAAGCCGCAACGAAAATCGCATCGTTCAGAACTTTGGTTTTTTCAGGCGGCGAAGTCACGATGACGCCGACTTGTCCTGGCGGGATGACGGGCGCTCCATTGATTACCGGACCCGGTGTTGAAAAAGGGCCGCGAGAAGAAGTTGGATAGGTGGCGGTATCGGGTTTGACGTCACGCAACGTCTTCATCGCCGTTTCCACAACCGTGTTGTCCGGCGAAAAATCGAGAACCTTGGCGACGAATTTGTCGAAGCGGTAGACCGCGACCTCATCGAAATCGCTGAACGCCCCGGCGAGTGCTGGAAATGTCTGCTGGACTTTGGAAAGGGATCCTGGTGTAAGGCCGGTGTCGACGAGAACCGCGGCGGATAACGGAACAGGATCGGCTGTAAAGTTGGTGATGATTTGTTTGCGACCGTCTTCCAATACGATGAAATCGTCCTGCGTGAGGCCCGTGATCAATCGGCCCCCCGAGCCCTTTACAGTTACAGGCACCACGACGAGATCCACTCTCGTTCGGATCGGATAGTCTTGTCCGGATCCGGTGAGGACTACCAGCAAAAGAGTCAAGACCAAAAGTCTAATAACCTTCCGTGCTCTTGGGTGCATAGTAGCCCTTCCTCGCTTTGACCATATAACTCGAGTCTCTCGGGATGATTCGTATCAGGCGGTACTTTCCATCCCTTGCGGTGTTTGTGGACATGTATCCCAGGCTGTATTGGCTTCGCAGTTCCTGCGCGATCTGATCGAATATTTTTTTGAAGCTGTTCTTGTTGTCCACGAAGAACATCGCTCCACCTGTCTCTTCAGAAAATTTTCGGAGCGTACCCGGATCGCCCCGGCCCAGTCCTCTATACAAGAAGCTGCCGCCCCGGTTTGAAATCGAATAAATCACAGCATCGCTCTGGTGAGCAGCGATTAGAGCCTCAACGAACTTAGTCTTGCTCGTCGTGTCTTCGCCATCGCTGATCAGGATGACTGCTTTACGACCGGCTTCACGGTTGAGCTTTTCTCTGCAAGCGAGATAGACCGCATCATAAAGTGAAGTGCCGCCCCCGATCTCGAGCTCCTCGATCGCGGCCTTCAGCCGCCTGCTGCTTTCCGTATAGTCCTGAACCAGAGTGACCGAGCGGTCGAAGCCGATCACAAGAGCAAGGTCGGACGGGCGCAAGATGGATTCTAAAAAACCGGTCGCGGTTACCTTCTCTTCATCGAATACGGGCCGTACGCTGGGGCTGGTGTCAATCAGCATCCCGATCGTCAGCGGCAGTTCGTTTTCGCGCGCGAAGTGACGAATCTCCTGACGTTTTCCATCCTCTTCAACAACAAAGTCCTCTGCGCGAAGCCCCGGCACGAAGCGCCCCCGCCGATCCGCTACCGTGAACAGCACGTTGACCAGGTCGACACTGACTTTGAGCGTATCTTGAGGTGCAGCCAGGACTGGCCACGTGAAGGCCACGAGCAGAACCAGGATCGCAACGTGCTTCATAGATTCGGATGTCGGGCCAACCCTCCATATCGCTTCAGTACGCTCGCATACCACCATGCTATCATGCCCATCTGGACGACACTTATATTAGACGATCGGGTGGAATTGCCGTTAACCCGACTGAAATGCTGAAACTGACAAACACACTAACAGGCTCCCAGGAAGTCTTCGCGCCCCTGGATGGATCGACCGTGCGGATGTACACCTGCGGACCGACGGTCCACAACCACGCGCACATCGGCAACTTAAGAACGTACGTCTTCGAAGACATATTGCGGCGGCATCTGCACAGCAAGGGTTGGGCTCTGAAGCACGTGATGAACATCACCGATATTGATGACAAGATCATTAACCGGGCTATCGAGGCCGGTCAGGACATCAAGACCTACGCTGAGCCTTACACTCGGGCTTTTTTCGAGGATTGCGGGAAACTGCGCATCGAGCGGCCGGACATCATCACTCCGGCAACCGACTACATTCCCGAAATGATCGATCTCGTTCAGCGGTTGCTCGATGCAGGCTATGCCTATCCCGAAGGTGACTCCATCTATTACCGCATTTCACGATTTCCCAATTACGGCCGTCTGTCCCGCCTGGATAGGAGAGAACTAAAAATCGGCGCGCGAATCGATGCCGACGAATACGAGAAGGAGGAGCCGAGCGACTTTGTTTTGTGGAAAGCGCCGAAGAACGAGAAGGAACCACACTGGCAGGCGCCATTTGGCGCGGGCCGGCCGGGGTGGCACATTGAGTGCTCCGCGATGGCAATGAAGCAGCTTGGTGAAACGCTCGACATCCATTGCGGCGGTGTGGACAACATTTTTCCCCACCACGAAAACGAAATTGCTCAAAGCGAGGCGGTCACGGGGAAACCATTCGTCCGCTTCTGGGTGCACGGCGAGCATCTGCTGGTGGAGGGCGAGAAGATGGCGAAATCGAAAGGGAACTTCTATACCCTCCGCGATCTCCTCGAACGCGAATACGATCCGCTTGCGATTCGCTACCTCCTTGTGTCCGTGCCCTATCGCAAGCAGTTGAACTTCACCTGGGACGGGCTGGTCGCTGCGCAACGCAGTCTGGAGCGCATCAAGGAGTTTTTGTTCCGCTTGAATACCGCCAGGCTTGGACCGGGCAGTAACCCGCAGCTCGATGCCGAGGCGGCTGCCGCGTTTGAAAACGCTCTCGATGACGATTTGAATACCGCTCAGGCACTGGCCGTTGTTTTCGATTTGATCCGGAAGTGCAATACCGCCCTGTCCGACGCTGTAGTGAAGGAGGATGATCGGAAGCGTATATTCCGATTTTTTCAGAATGTCGACGAACGGCTCGCCATCGTTCCCCCTATGGAAGCTATCGTGCAAGGCGATGAACAGATCGAGTCGCTGATTGCAAATCGAAACGAAGCTCGCAGAAAACGGGATTTCGCCTCGGCGGATCTGATTCGCCAGCAGTTGCTTGATCGCGGCGTTGTCATTGAAGACACGCGGGAGGGCACGAAATGGCGTCGCAAATAATGTCCGACAAACTTCCGAATATGGTTACGGATCTGCCCGGACCGAAAGCTCGCGATATCATCGCGAGCGACCACCGGTATATCTCGCCCTCTTATACCCGTTCCTATCCTCTGGTTGTTCGCAGCGCGAAGGGTGCGATTGTTGAAGATGTTGACGGAAACCGCTTCCTGGATTTCAGCGCTGGTATCGCCGTTTGTTCGACTGGCCACTGCCACCCCGACGTGGTTCGAGCGATTCAGAAACAAGCCGAGTCGTTGATCCACATGTCGGGTACGGATTTTTACTACGAGCACATGCCTCAGTTGGCGCGGAAGCTGGAGTCCCTCATGCCCGACGGCAAATCTTGGCGGTGCTTCTTCGGGAACTCGGGCGCCGAAGCGATCGAAGCGGCAATGAAGCTTGCCCGGTACAGTACCGGCCGGTGGCAGTTCATTGCATTCCAGTCGTCTGCCCGGCGTCACACACATTCCTTATGCGAACTGTTACCGGTGTCCGTTAAACCTCGAATACAGTTCGTGCGGGATCGCGTGCGCAAACTATCTCGAGGAGGTGGTCTTCAAAACGACCGTCGATCCCAGCGAGGTTGCGGCCATTGTGGTGGAAACGATTCAAGGCGAGGGCGGATATATTGTTCCGCCGCCCGATTTTTTTCCTACGTTGGAAAAGATAGCGCGCAAGCATGGCATCTTGCTGATCGCTGACGAGGTACAGTGTGGGATGGGCCGCACCGGAAAGATGTTCGCTTTCGAGCACTTCGATTTTCATCCGGATATTGTTGCGATTGCGAAGGGCGTCGCTTCCGGCATGCCGCTCGGCGTCACCATGGCCCACGCGGAAACGATGAACTGGGAACCGGGCGCTCATGCATCGACTTTCGGCGGAAATCCAGTATGCCTGGCTGCGGCCATGGCGACGCTACGCCTGTTACAAGACGAATATGTCGCGAATTCCGCGAAAATCGGCGAATTCATGCGCGTCAGGCTCGAGCGGCTGATGGATCGTCATCCGGCGATTGGCGACGTCCGGGGACTCGGCCTGATGCTTGGCATCGAGATCGTCAAGGACCGGAAAACGAAGGAGAAAGCTCCGGAGCTCCGCGACGCCATCATTTATGAATGCTTCCGCCGCGGTTTGCTAATCCTGGCGGCGGGCCCTTCTACCATCCGGCTGTCTCCGCCTCTGATGGTGGACGAAGAGCAAGCCCAGTTTGCGGTCGACACCTTGTCTGAAGTCATCGCGACCGCCAGCAACTAACACGAGAATGCCGTTTCCGCTCTTGCTTCACCGATTTCTGACGTTTGGGCGGCGGTCCGAGCTTCTCGGTATCGATTACCTCCGCTCGCTGGGATATCGGGTCGTGACCTCCAGCTACCGGACCAAAGACGGGGAAGTGGACGTCATCGCTTGGGACCGCGATGTTCTCGTCTTCATCGAAGTCAAGGCTCGCCAATCCTCGGAGCCACCCGAAGATTCGGTCGGTTACCGAAAACAGACGCGAGTCATTCGCGCCGCTCAAGCCTATCTCACCCGGCATCACCTTCAAGAGGCTCCTTACCGCTTCGACATCCTGGCTGTGACCGCAATTCCAGGCTACAGGCCCGAATTCCGACTTTTTCGTGATGCATTCCGTATGTATAATTGAGTCTTCGCGGGACTAACTCAGTGGTAGAGTGCAACCTTGCCAAGGTTGAAGTCGCGGGTTCGAATCCCGTGTCCCGCTCTTTCAAATCAGTAGTTTGGCGCGTATCCTCTAAAGTTCTACCGCGTTTCTACCGCTAGTTCACAAAAGCAGATTCCAGTGTTTCGACGGCTTCCAACCGGCTGGCCAGGGAAGTTTGCGTCTAGACGTTCAGGTTCGTG
>QHXC01000308.1 GCA_003222815.1 Acidobacteriota bacterium
GACGGCCTGCTGCATGTCGGCGATATTTCCTGGTCGCGCGTGGCCGATCCATCGACGGAGTTGGCGGTCGGCGATGTGCTTGACCTGAAGGTGTTGAAGCTCGACAGGCAGGCCGGCAAGATTTCGCTCGGCCTGAAGCAGATGTCTCCCGACCCGTGGAAAGAAGCGGTTGCGAGCCTGAATCCGGGCGATCGCGTGACGGGCGAGATCACCAGGCTGACGGATTTCGGCGCGTTTGTCGAAGTGCTGCCCGGCGTGGAAGGATTGATCCACGTGTCGGAGATGTCGTGGACCAGACGCATCCAGCGTCCAAGCGACGTGCTGAAGAAAGGCGAGCGCGTCGAGGCCGTGGTCCTGAAGGTGGACAGCGCGGCGGGGCGTCTGAGCCTCGGGCTGAGGCAGGTTTTGGGGAATCCTTGGAACACGATTAAGGAGCGTTACCCGAACGGAAAAGTTATCGAGGGCAAGGTCACAAGACTTGCTACGTTCGGGGCTTTCGTGGAGGTGGAGGAGGGCATCGACGGCCTGGTCCACGTTTCCGAATTCACAAACGAGAAGCGCATCGGGCATCCCAGCGAAGTGGTGAAAGTCGGACAAGTTGTGCGCGCGGTGATCCTGTCCTCCGATCCGGAAACGAGGCGCTTGAAGCTGGGCATGAAGCAGCTTGAGGCGACCTCCGCCGGCCATTTTGCGCAAGAGGCCACGGTAGGCGACCGCGTCAGCGGACGCGTGCTACACGTACGGGGGAACACAGTGACGGTACAGTTGGGCGAGGGCGTCGAAGGCGTGTGTATCGTCGAAGAAGCCGCGCCCGACGCGCTCGCGCCCGTGTCGGGCGGATCGCTGGCGGCACAATTGGCGGCGGCCTGGAAGGGCGGCGTGAAATCCCCGGCAGTCAAGAGTTCCGAGCTATACCGCGAAGGTCAAGTGCGTTCGTTCACGATCATCGCAATGGACACGGCAGGGAAGAAAATTGAACTGGCGCCGGCGTAGATCCCTTGGGCACGGAACCTGCTTGCTACAAGTTGCTTGAATTCCAGAAAATCCGATACCGCGCCAGTTCTCGCAGCTACATTTACTCTTTCGCTGAGTCGAACCGCACTTAGCGGTCGTCGCCATCCTCCCCCTCCGAAGCAGGCACTGCCGGGCTGACCCGCACTAATAGTCCCGACATCACCCAAGCTTTTTGGCTGGGCGCAAACCGAGGCGCCAGGAGTCCGTCATTGATTTCTCGCGTTACCGCGAAGCGATTGAACTGCGTCGCTGGAATGAACAATCGCTCATTGTTCGCAAATCCGTCGGAAGCTGTATCCACGTCGCCTTCGGCGGCAGAGATGACGCCGTCGCCGTTTTGGTCAACCCTCGCGACCTCTGCGGCATAAGCGTCAAACAGACGCTTACTGAAATCCCTCACGTCTGGCTCAAAAGAAGCCAACCTCTCGTAGACGTCCAAGAAAATCTCATTAGCCAGGCCGCTGGGAATGAAGCGCTGGCGGAATTCCCTCTGTGAGTCATCATCCGCATCGAACTTGTCCGGGTCGCGTGGACCGGAAGCCTGAATTACTCCCTGGTTGTTTGGGTTGTCGCCGTAGCGTATCGGGTCGTTCTTTCCACCGCTGGGGCCAGGGCCAGGAATAATAGACTGGAGCGCGCCAATCTGGCCTGCCTCAAAGGTGCCTGGAATTCCGCCGGTAAAGGGTAGCTCGTAAAGGGGGTGAATCCAGTTCGTCGTGTAATTGAACTCCCAGTATGCGTGACCGTCGCTCTGTTGCAGCGTGTTCCAGGCGCCCATGCTCAGTTGGATGGGGACAACGTTGGTTTGTTTGTCCGGGAAGTGATCCATCGGGCCAGGGAAGTGCGGTGGATTGCCGTTCGTGGTGAAGATGTTGCCCGGGACGTTGTTGTGACTGCCCATTGCGGTCAACAAGTCGGCATCGGCCCTCAGAATGGCGCCGAACTGCGCATGGCCGCCGGAACGAGGCGTGTTGTTGATTGGCGCGACTGTCAGGTCATGAATCATCCATCCTTCATACCAGCCGCTCTCATTGTTAATGACGAACAGGCTCGAGATGTCGGTGAATATGTCGATGAACGCCCCGACGTCGTTGGGATCCGTTGGCAAGCCTGGCTTCGGTTCAAGGACTACACGGACCGCGCCAATCGTGGACAGGCCGCAATTGGAGCCCGCGGCGGTGAGCATGGCAGTGTCGTTGACGCCCGGGATGATGCTCGTAAAGGGGTTCGGCTCAAATCCAGCCGCATCCAACAAGTAGTACTGGAAGAGTTGGCTCGGTTTGGGCGCGAAAGGGGGTTTGTCCTGATGAGCCTCCGCGTAAGCCTGCGTGGGTAACTGGCTGTGGGGACGCCCAGCCAACTCGCTGAGTCTGTCTTTGAGCGCATCCGGCAAATGCCGTATGTCTCCCCGGGTTGCAACCGTAGCCATGTCCCGGTTGGCGAACGGGTTCGGATGGCATGGCGGCGGGAACCGTTTGGGCTGAGCGGCCACGGAAATTGCGGTCACTAGCCAGAGAATGACAAACAGGAAAAGTGGGAAAGCGATGCTCGACGCTACCTTCGGACTGTCTTGCAGCAAAACCGGACGTGTTCGGTGTCGCATGGACTTTCTCCTGACTTAGATTTTCGAATGGACCAACAAGCCGCATGACGTGAGACCCGCGGTCTGATTTGCAGCATAGGCCGGCCGTGGGACGCGAATTGTCACAGCGTTATCTCTCAGCTGTAATTCCTTCGTCTTCGCCCGCGAGGCAAAGACGAAGGCACGGGCACGCGATCTGCGATTACCGGGAAAGCCAAAATCCGTTTGTCCCCGCCTGCGGTTTTGATAGTTTTGAAGTGGAAGCTGTGAAAAAAATCTTAGTTGTTGAAGATGATCGTGCTGTTCAGAAGGCGTTGAAACGGCTGTTCGAGTCCGAAGGCTACGTGGTGGAAGTCACAGCCGATGGCAAGGCTGGCCTGGAGGCGTTTCACTCTTCTCCTCCGTCCGCTGTGGTTCTGGATCTCCGGTTGCCAGGAGTACCCGGAAACGACGTGTGCCGCGAGATCAAAAAAGAAGCGCCGTCACTGCCAGTCATCGTGCTGAGCGCAAAAACCGATATAGCCGACAAGGTCCTTCTCCTAGAACTCGGCGCCGATGATTACATCACGAAGCCTTTTAGCCCCCGAGAACTGCTAGCCCGAGTGCGCGCCGCGGTGCGGCGTACAAGCCGCATTGACAGGGGGGAGTTGTTTGCCTTCGGAACCATTTCGATGGACTTTGCGAAGATGGAGTTAACTCGGAGCGGGCAACCCGTCTCGATGACCGCGCAGGAGTTCAGACTCTTGAAATTCTTTGTGCAGAACCCAGGGCGCGTCATTTCACGTTCGGAACTTTTGGACGAGGTGTGGGGCTACCAGCATTATCCTTCCACGCGAACTGTCGACAACCATATCTGGAAGCTCCGGGTAAAGCTGGAGGATGATCCGGGAAAACCTGTGCACTTTCAGACGGTCCACGGCGCCGGCTACAAGTTCGTCCTTTAAGCCGAAACAAAAGGGGCGATCGAGGTTGGGCACATCCGGGATGAAGTCATTTGTAGATGGGAGTAACAGACTTGTCGTAATCGCGGCCGTACTTGTTCTTATGGTTCGCAAGCAGTTCGCCTGCGTCAACTAGCCGGATCGTTCGAAGTGAAGCATTTGAGGACGAGATCATGACCTCGCGTGGGTAATCCTCCGGCCTCTCTGGTTTGCCACGCTCGTGCCACACGGAAACAAGGTAGCTGCCTGGTGGAACGTTGGGCATAAAAAACTCACCCGCCTGATTGGAGGTCGCATAGTGGGGCGAATCGACGACCACCACTGCAGCGCTCATTTCAGGATGGATATTACAGAAGACGTAGCAAATCCCTGGAGAGTCGAAAGTCACGGAGTGGGAAGCGCCAGCTTCGTACAGGCCAAGATCAAATCGCTTTCCGTTAAACAACGAAAAGACATTGTGAAAGAAAGGATCGAGGTTGGGGAAATCGACAACCGACCCGACAGGAATTGCCAGAACATGAGGCTCAAACCGTTTATGCTGTTGCAGGATCTTGAAGCGCGGCCGGGAGGAACTCGGCTCGCCGGCGTGTCGATTTGCCGGACCTGCTGCCGGTTTCAGCCAGATGACGGCGTTTGAGTTGTCGAATTTGCCCGTGCTGGCGCCGCTTCCACGCGCCAGGGAAACGGTGCCAGTAACAGTAACGGTTTGGGCTCGGAGCGGAATGACCGCCAGGCTAAAGAAGACGACCATTGAAACAACGAAAAGTTTGGAAGCCCGGCAAGCGGCCCATCCGCGTAATCCGCGCCATCCGCGGCGAAAGACTTCGTCGAAAAAAGAAGAAACCCGGCGATAGTAGTACAAGTTTGCTCTTCCTAGAACACGATTCCGGAAGTGATACTCACATGATTTGCAATCTGTCTCGGATCATAAAAACCGGAGGTCCAGAGCCGGCGATATTCGACCGAAAACAGCAGGTTCGATCGAGCCTGATAGATCACGTTGAAAAAGCCGTTTGCATTTCGACCGAACGGTGACCCTTCAATGGCTCGTTGGGTCAAGAAACGTCCCAGACCCGGGCGGAACGGCTGATCTTCCCCGAATGCAACGTTGAACTCCATCCTCTCTACAGGTTTGAACTTCAGTTGGGACCATCCGCCGATGCTATTCAAAGCCAGCACGGTGCTGGCGGGAACCAGCGACGAACCTTTGAAGAGCACGCTAGCGCTCGCGCCCGCTCCAAGACCTCCGATCGCGCGCCCACGGTAGAACTCGCCTGAAAGCGAGAAGTCTTTACCGAAAGGTAAATCCCAGTCCGTCGTCGCGGCCCACGCGTCGACAGTTCGGCCGAAGCCCCAATTCTGCCGGGAATAATAGGCTCCGGCTCCGGCTGCCGCGACGTGGTCACGGCCCGCGCGCTGCCAGCCCAGTCTCATCGCATAAGCCGGGACACGGCTTCGCTCTCCCGCCGTCGGGATTCGATCGTATTCGGCGGGCAACTCTCCAGTGAAGGGATCGAGAATGCCCCCTTGGACGGAGAACTTCTCATTATCGGATAGAGCAAAGCGGTGCTCGACATGAACCTGCGGAGTCCAAGTCCAGAGATTGCCGGCGGACGAGAGTGGCGGATACGCGGAGGAAGCCAGAGAAGTGGGTGAGCGCGGCGAAAAAAAAGGAACATCCTGGCCCGCTACGACAGAAGTATTCGCTGACTCCAAAGTGAGCTTGGCGGTGCGGAGCCGGACCAAACCGGAAGCGACTCCTTCGCTGGTCGAAGGGAAGCCGCCCCAAAAATCGAAGCTCATGTCACCGGTGGTCTTTGCACCATTCCATTCGGGCCCGAAGACTTCGAGGTTCAACCGCGACTGCCGGGCTGACGCGGCAAAACTGCCACTTGAATCTCCCGGCTTTCTGGACAGCGCAACCCGCGGAAGGTCGAGGCTGTCAACCGCGCCGCGGGTGCTGAAGGCGTTCACTAGCGCGAGGCCCGACAGCCGCACTCGGTACTTGGAGCCGCTTTCGATTTTCGTTTGATATTGGTCTTCTACCTTGGCGTTGAGCAGTTGCTGCTCCTCGGTCAGAGCAGATATGCGATCGTTTCTCTGCGGCTCTTGATCACCTTGCGATTTGGGATTCCCGGCAGCCTGAGTGCTTGGTGTATTTCGAATCACGTCCAGTTGTTGGCGCATGATTTCAAGTTCCTGGCGCAATTGCAGCGATTCCTGGCGCGAGACGGCGAGTTGATCACGCATGTCGTTAAGCGCCCGCCCGAGTTCCTGCATCTGCGCCGGCAGGAGGGACACCTCCAACTGTTGTTTCTTGCCTGGGCAGAAGAAACTGCATTTGGCACGCCAAACAGACTTTCTCCCGCTTACTTGTTTGCGGCGCCCCCAGCGGCAATCGTGGGAAAGAACAGCTTGAAAACCGAACCACCAGGACCGCTGCGCTCGACGCACACCTTGCCGCCATGGTCCTGCATGATTTTTTGAACCACCGTAAGGCCCAGTCCGATGCCTTTTTCCTTTCCATAACTGACAAAAGGTTGAAAGAGACTTTCGCGAATGGACTCTGGGATGCCGGTGCCGTTGTCCTTCACACGAATCTCGATGCCGCTTTCTGCTCTTCGGCTGCTCACTTCGATTCGGCCCGTATCCCGCGGAACAGCTTCGCCTGCATTGAACAGCAGATTCAACATCACCCGCTCTAGTTTTCCTGGATCGAACCAGCCGACGCATTCTTTATCGTGCGAATACGTCATTACCACGAATTCGAATTCCGGCAGTACCTTCACGGTTTGGATCGCCCGCTCGATTACTTCGTCCACGCTGCC
>QHXC01000419.1 GCA_003222815.1 Acidobacteriota bacterium
AACTTTCGCTCCACATTGAGCTGCCATCTCGACCAGATGATCCTGACTCTGGATCACCGTACAACCCGCTTCTTCTTTTATCGCTTTCGCCACAAGGATCGAGCCCACGCGATGTTCTTTCTTTAAAGCACCAGCTAAACCTGACGCGATACACACATCAACCGTTTTCGCGAAAAGCTGTCGAAGCTCACTTTGGAGATGCCGCGTTCCGATGCCCGTGATCACAGCGTAAAGTTCATCCTGGCCATCCCGAGTCCGATATATCGGCGCTCCAGCACCTTTAACCCTTGTGAATCCGGATAGCCGGCGCCACGTTGTGAACTCGGAAGGAACAGCAAAGGAAACGACGATCCTCATAGCTTGTGAACCGCCCCGGCGCTGTGCGCCACCGCTCCTAGGTCAGGAGGGAAACATTTTCCTCCGGCAACGTATGCATTCGCGATGTACCAACGGGCAGCGCGTGCCAACGCAGCCTCAATGCTGCCTGGCCGAAATCCCAATTCGCGCGTGGCGAGCGAGCTATCAACGAACATCAGGTGACGCGCCATGCGAACACCTTCGAGCGGAATGCGTGGCTCACGGCCGGTGACCGCAGAATGCAAGTTTTCGGCGTAACCGGCGAGAAGAGCAATCGCGTAGGGCAGCCGCAGCCGGGGAGCCGTACGGCCGGTGAGACCAGCAAGCGCATCAAGAAACTCCTTCAGAGTCATGTTGCGCCCGCCGAGGATGTACCGCTGGCCAATGCGTCCACGTTCCGCCGCAAGCCAATGCCCCTCAGCGACGTCTTCAACTCCAACAACATTCAGTCCCGTATCTACGTAGGCCGGCATCCGGCCATTCAGAAAATCGACAATGATTCGGCCCGTCGGGGTTGGTTTCCAGTCGCCTGGTCCAACAGGCGTTGTGGGATTGACGATCACCGCAGGAAGACCCTTTGCCGCAGCGTTCAGCACCTCCTGTTCGGCCAAAAACTTGGATTTCTTGTAATGGCCAATCATCTCCCGAACGCTGGCCTTCGTGGCTTCGTTCGGCAACTGCCCACGGCGAGGCACTGCAATTGTTCCGACTGTGCTGGTATAGATGAAGCGCTCCACGCCTGCTTCACGCGAGGCACGGATCAGATTACGTGTTCCGACGACATTGTTGTCATAAATCTCGTTGGGATTTCTTGCCCACAACCGATAGTCCGCAGCAACATGGAAAACCTGTCTCACACCTTCGAGCGCTTTGCGCAACGAAGACGGGTCGCGCAAGTCCCCATAGACACACTCGCAGGCCAGACCTTCATTGGTGTGGGGGGAGGCTGTGGGTCGAATCGGATTTGAAAATTGCCACTTGAGCAATTTCCAGTTATCACCCAATTTGCGGTTGGCGCCCAACACTGCGGAGGGCTCGTAGCCGGCATGAACCATGCAATCTTCACAACGCGGATCACGTCCGCGACCGTATTTTTCCCAGGGCGTTTTTTCGATCAAGTCCTTGAATGTGGCGTGATGGGCGTCGGTCATCAGGTAGCACGGCCCTTTCCACCCACGCGGGTTATAGGTGGGATTACCCCAAGCCGTGCACATCATCTCGCGATCGCCGGAGAGAAACTCCAAATAGATCGGTGACGTCATCAGCCTGAACTGCTCGAGGAGTGTTCGAGCGGATCGAAACTTTTCGCGAATATCATTGCGAGACATGAAGATCTCTTTGGCCTGTACCGCCGCATACGAATACGCGGGCGAGATCATAAAGCCGTCTACGTTCAACGTAGAAAGATACTCGAATAGTTCCTTGATTTCGTGCAGGTCTGTTTCTTTGAAAATCGTCGTGTTTGTGCAAACCAGGAAGCCGGCCGCTTTTGCCGCTTTGATGCCATCGATCGCTTCACGAAAAACACCTTTGCGCTCGACGCAAAGATCGTGGGTTTTTTCGAGTCCGTCCAGATGCACGTTGAAGAACAGCCGCGATGATGGCGTGAATTCGTGCAGCCTTTTGCGAATGAACATTCCATTCGTGAGCTCCGCACTCATCGAGCGCATTCAAGCACTGTTCCACCGTGAGCTTTTCTCTGATGGTATCCACATATTCCCGAATACGGCCGCAGCCGGTGCACGTCAAATTGCAAGCGTGTAGAGGCTCGAGCATCATCACGAGTGGAAATTTCTCGACGCCACGAAGGCGCTTGCCTGCAATGTAGGTCGACATGCTGGCAGTCAGACTAATCGGAAATCTCACCAAGTCCTCCCCTGTTCACCACGATGTTCCGCAAGCCGGCGATAACGAGCCAGCGCGTAAAGAGGAAAATAATGCCGATACAAGTGGTACTTCAGATAGAAAACCCTTGGGAAACCTGTACCGGTAAAGTGTTGTTCATCCCACGTACCGTCGCTGTTTTGTTGGTCGATAAGATAGTTCAGACCGCGCTGAACGGCAGGATCGTTGGGAGGCGCGGCGGTGAGCAATCCCAGCACAGCCCAGGCCGTTTGTGAGGGCGTTCCTTCCCCTTGCCCCATGAAGCCCGGATCGTCGTAGGACGAACACTGCTCTCCAAAGCTTCCATCTGCGTGCTGAACCGATCGCAGCCATTCGATGGAGCGGTCCATAACACCATCGGGTTTTACTCCGGCGGCGGTGAGAGCGCGCAACACACCGCTGGTTCCGTAAATGTAATTCACTCCCCAACGGCCATACCACGCGCCTTGAGGCGTCTGTTCTCTTCTCAGATACTCCACTGCGCGCTGAATTCTTGGATGCGCGGTTGTCCACCCGAATCGACCCAAGCATTCAACTACACGCGCCGTCACATCCGGCGATGAGGGATCGAGCATTGCGTTGTGGTCGGCGAAGGGAATGTGATTAAGCAGCGTCCGATCATTGTCCCGATCAAATGCGCCCCACCCTCCATCCTTGTTCTGCATGCTCACCATCCACTTGATGCCTCGATCAATTGCCTGGTTCAGACGCGCGTGATCCGGATAGGATATGTTTTGAAGCGCCATCAACACAAACGCAGTATCGTCGACGTCGGGATAAAAATCGTTGCTAAACTCGAAAGCCCACCCGCCGGGAGCTGCTTCGCGGTTCTTGATCTGCCAGTCGCCGCGTCCGAGGATCTGCTTGTCCAGAAGCCATTCGACCGCCCTGCACAGAGCCGGATGATCGGCAGGCGCGCCCGCCTCGATGAGCGTGAACAACGCGATGGCCGTGTCCCAAACGGGCGACAAACAAGGCTGCAACCGCATAGTCTCGGCTTCTTCAATTTCAAACCGGCCGAACTCGTCAATCTGCTTGGTGGTCAGGGGGTGATCCGGTGGGCAACCAAGCGAGATCAGCGCGAAAATCGAGTTCATCATTGCCGGATATATTGCGGCTAAACCTTCCGATCTCTGGAAATGCTCCCGTATCCATTCGGCCGCGCGGTGCACGGCGCGTTCACGGCCAGGCTTCCATGGAGAGCGGTCGTAGAGTTTCAACGATCGATCGAGAGCAAGAAACGCATTTCGCCAGGTGATTTTCGGCTCGAACTCGAACGCTGCCGTTTTTCGTGACGGATCGCAAAACAGTTCATCGACGCGAAATTGCACGGGCCAACACGGCTTGCGAGCATAAAGGATCGTTAGAGGAATGACAATGGCTCGCGTCCACGACGACATTTCATAGATGTTAATGTATGCCCATTTCGGCAAGAACATCAACTCCGGCGGGATTGCCGGAACCATGTCCCAGCCGATAATGCCGGCGAGAGCCAGATAAAGTCGAGTGAAAGAATTCGTGCGCTCCAGTCCGCCCAGCCGGTGGACTCGCTGGCAGGCGCGGAGCATGTGCTCCGATTGAGGTGAATCTCCAGCAAGTCGCAATCCGAAGTATCCCTTGACCGTGGCATTCACTTCTGAGGGACCGCCGAAAAAGATGTTCCAGCCGCCGTCGGGGAGTTGTCTTTGGCGAACGTATTCTGCAAGCTTCGCCACGCGATCGCGATCGAACCGTCCAAGCACATGGAGATAAAAGATGTAATCCGACTCAAGAGTGGTGTCAGCTTCGAGTTCCCCCAACCAATAGCTGCCCTCACGCTGCAAAGACAAAAGAGAAGAGACAGCGCCCTCAATAGCGCTATGAAGCCGAGCCGTCTGCGCCGAGATGAAACCTGCGGGTTGCGTTTCGAATTCAACTTCCTGTGACATCCGCCTAGATCAGGAAACCACTCGTTCGAATTTTTCTAGTGCAGCCGGTAACGGGAATTGAACATCCTCTTCAATGAATTCTAGCTCTTCAACGTGCCTGAATCCTCGGACTCCCAGGTCCTCCACTACTTCTTGGACAAGAATTTCCGGCGTCGATGCGCCTGCTGTCACGCCAATATCAAAACAGCTCTCGAGCCATTCGGCGCGAACATCCTGCGCGTTTGCAATCAAGTAGGCCGGTGTTCCTGCACTTTGGGCCACTTCGACCAGCCGATTTGAGTTGGAGCTGTTCCGCGCCCCAACCACAAGAATGAGATCGGCCCTTTCCGCAAGCGTCTTGACGGCTGCCTGGCGGTTCTGCGTCGCGTAACAGATATCGGAACTGGGTGGAGAGATGATTGACGGAAACCGCTGTTGCAAGCGATCGACAATGGCCCGCGTATCATCCAAACTCAGCGTTGTTTGAGTCGCATAGATGACGCGGTCTGGTTGCACGTTCTCCAGAGCGTCGACGTCTTCGATATTGGAAACCAAGTGAATCGAATCGGGCGCTTCACCGAATGTTTCGATGACCTCGTCATGATTCCGATGGCCAATCAGGATGATGCTGTAGTTTTCACGCGCGTATCGCATCACCTCGATGTGAACCTTGGTGACAAGCGGGCAAGTTGCGTCGATCACGCGCAGCCTGCGCTTCTGCGCTTCTTCTCGAACCGCTGGCGCGACGCCATGTGCGCTGAATATAGTGACAGCGCCATGCGGCACCTCATCCAGGCCCTCCACGAAGACAGCCCCCTCGGCCGCCAGCTGCTCCACGACAAACTGGTTGTGGACGATCTCCTTGCGGACGTAAACCGGCCGGCCCAATCGCTCCAGAGCGATTCTCACGATATCGATCGCCCGAATGACGCCGGCGCAAAATCCTCGGGGTTTTGGGAGTAACACGGTTTTCTGTTTCCCAACACCAGCTTTGCTCGAATTGAAGTCTCGCATCGGAACACCCCAGACCGACTGAATCAGTTGATGTGATTACTACGCTACTTCCAGACTGTGCTAGGCCCGTTACTCTGAAATGTTAAGCAGTCTATCCTAACACGGGCAAGTAACACATTAATGCTGCTTTGAAGAAACTCGAAGAAAGAATCCAAACGGCGTCAGACCTCTAAATCCTCTTCAACCAAACTTTGGCTTCTCGATAGTGGGAAAAACCGCGCTCTTCGATCTTGAATTCCGGTGTGTGTGCGATGACACGGGAATCGTGAACACGGGATTGATGTTTCACGTGAAGCATTTCGTGAAACATCACATACTCGACGACGTACAGAGGGACATTGGTCGTGTCAAAGACGCGGCTGATGAAGATCGTTTGGTGGGTGGCATCATATCGGCCAAGCACATAGCGCGACTTCTTGGCGGACCAGGAAAGCCGCGGCTTGTCAATACTGCCGCCGAAGTACTGTTCGTTCAGACGGTCGAATAAGACGTTGAGATCGCAGTGACGGCCAAGGGAGGTCGTCGCCCGCATGATGCGGCATCGGCCGTTGCGCGCGATGCGCGCTCGTTCCTGAATTTCGTCACTGAGAATGAAGATTCGGTACCTGCGGTGATAGACGCTATCGATTTTTTTGCGATATAGCTTGGCGAGCAGAATGAGAGCCAGCGAATAACAAACTTCGGATGGAGCATCCGTAAAGATGTCGCTCAAACGGATGATCAGCCGGGATTCGTGCAACCGGGCGGTGTGGTTGAGGCCCGCAAATGGGAAGAACTCGACTTTGATTTCGGGAACAGGCGTTCGCGGCCGGAGCCGGCGATGGGCTGCCCTGAAGATTAATTCCAAATCGTGCATGAGGGGCCAGGGGTCAGGGATCCAGGAAAAGAGTTCGCCCCGGTCCCTGATCCCTGTCGCCTGATCCCTCACCGCCGCTTCTTCTCCGTTTTCGGCACGACGCCCAAGGCCTCTTTGGTGCTGCTGAGGGCCTCTTTTGCTTTATCCATCGCGTCGTCCATGGCGGCGCGCTCGCTATCATTCTTCGGCTGGAATTTTTCGACGAGCGGCATGGTTTCTCGAAGAAACTTTTCCAGGTCCTCGAGTGGGTTTCGGACATCGAGCTTGCGGCCGTAGGCGTCGTCGATGTTCGTCATGACTTCTTCTATGGCCTGAATATAGCCCCGGAGAAGCTCGGAGCGCGTGAAGTCTGCAAGGTAGGCCATGGGGTCTTCCGGAGGCTTCCGGGTACTCGGTGCCGTACCGGCCTTCTGCTGTTCTTTCAGTCGCCTCTGCTGTTCCTTCCGTTCTTTTTCCTTTTCCTTTTCGTTCTGCTGCATCAACCCGAGGAAGATAAGGCGCCGTTCCGCAAGCTTGAAATAGACGGGAGCGCGAAGGGCGAGTTCCTGAGCATCGCGGATCAGGTCGAGCTCGTCGTCGGTGAAATAATCCTTTTTAGGAGCCGCGGAACAGGGGCCGAAGCCCGCAGATGCAAGTGTGCCCATGAGAAAGGAAATCAGAAGACTAACCCTTGCGAGATGGCGCATTTTGTTCTCCGAAGAGGGCCTTCAGCAATTGATCACGAATAGCGGAGGCTTCTTCTTTGGCCTTTTGAACCGGTTCCCGCTGGTCGAATGACAACCCTTGCCCGATATCTTCAAGCTGCCTGACCTGGCGGCGCAGGGCGATTTCCAGGTCCTTAAAACCCTTGGGCTTCTTGTGCGCGTCACGGCCAGTCCTAAACATGGTTTGGTGAGCGTCTTGAATCGCGGCGCGGTACTCGTCAAGGCGCTGCTCCAATCGTTCCTGATCGCCGGCATTGGCCGCATCGCTCACGAAAGTCAGAAGAATTTCTGCGATTCTGATTTCTGTCTTGGTACGATCGACGGGATCGGTCGCCCTTTTTAGCTTGTCTTTCTCTCTTTCAAGCCGTTCAAGCCGTTTGTCATATTGAGCGCGCAATGAGGAAGATCGAATAGCGCATGAGCTGATGCTGAAGAAAATCAGCAATACCAGAAATCGCTTTGTCGCCCACATCACAATACCGCGTGTCTCACTTCCTCAGACGGCGCTCGAGCGTCTTGGCCCGCTGGCGCGCCTGGAAGGACCTCGCATCGTTTGAACCATCATCGAGTTCCAAAAATTTATTATAGTGCACGGCCGCTTCCTTTGCGTTTCCTAATTTGTCCAAACAGGTGGCTAAAACAAAGTGGCCCAGGGCCTGCTGCGGTCTCAGTTCCACAACACGCGTGAGCATTTGTGCAGCCCGCGCCCAATCTTCCTGGCCATAGAAAATCGATCCGAGCGTTGCGTAGGCTTCGACGGAATCTGGCTTGAGGCGCAGCAACTGCTCGAGCGTGGCAACCGCTTGCGGATAAGATTTCAGTTGCGCGTAGGACTTGCCCAGCAGGTATAGATAATCGGGGTTGCCTGGCTCCGCTTTGGTTAGCTCTTCCAACAGTGGCAGGGCTTCGCCGTAATTCTTGTTCTCGAAGTAAGAGACGGCCAACTCGAGGCGCGATTCTGGCAGTAACGGACGTAAGATATCGATCGCCTTCGCGAGTTCTCCGGCCCCGCGGTAAATGATTCCGAGCTGCCGGCGAACGTTTTTGTTCGCGGGATCCAATTGGCTGGCCTTCTCGAGATGCATTCGAGATTTCGCTTCGTCGTTCCGTAGGTGCTCCGCTTCGCTGAGCGCAATGTAAAGTTCGGGAGAATTCAAATCCTTTTCCGCCGCAGCGATAAGGTGGGAATAGGCTTTATCGAGCTCCCGTCCACGCATGTAAAAGAGCCCGAGATTGAGATGTGCTTGCGGATCATCCGGACGAAGCTCCACGGCTTTCTCATACTGGCCTGCCGCCTCCGATCGTTTTCCGCTTTGATCCAGGAGCAGGGCTAGATTTATCCGCGCTTCGTAAATGCCAGCATCCTGGTCGAGGATTTTGCGGTATTCCACTATGGCGAGTTCGAAGTCTCCAGCCTTTGTGTAACAAACAGCCAGGTTGAATCGCGACGGAATGTGCGACGGGTCGCTCTGCAGGATTTGTTCGAATTTCGCGGCCGCCTCCGCCCAACGTCCGGCATCGAAATCCGCATTAGCAGACCTGTAAATATCGTCGGGGGATTGTACCAGCGCCAGGACGAGGATGATGGTTGCCATTGCTATTCCGCCTTGGCGCGTGAGAGGCGGCTACTCACGCCAATTGCGCCAAAACTCTTTGCAAAAACTGTCCGGTAATTGACGCGCTGTTCGCGGCCACCTGTTCGGGTGTACCGACTGCAACCACGTGTCCGCCGGCGTCTCCGCCTTCTGGACCCAGATCGATGATCCAATCCGCGCATTTGATCACGTCGAGATTGTGCTCGATGATCAGCACGGTGCCTCCTGCTTCAATCAGACGTCTGAAAGCGCCAAGGAGCTTGTTGATGTCGTCAAAGTGTAAGCCCGTTGTGGGTTCGTCGAAAATAAATAACGTCTTTTCGCTCGTCTCTCGGGCCAGATAGGATGCGAGCTTGATCCGCTGTGCCTCGCCTCCAGAGAGGGTTGTAGCCGATTGACCCAGACGCAGGTAGCCCAGACCGACCTCATCCAGCACCTTCAGCTTTTTCGTGATTTTCGGCACGTTCGCGAAAAAGAGCAATGCCTCCCTCACCGTCATCTGAAGCACTTGATAGACATTCTTCCCTTTGTACAGCACTTCGAGAACGCCGCCTTTGTATCGCGTTCCCTTGCATTCCTCGCAGATCAACTCCACATCCGCCAGAAATTGCATTTCAACTGTGACGGTTCCGTCACCCTGGCACACTTCACAGCGGCCACCTGGAATATTGAAAGAGAAGCTGCCTGAGTTGTAGCCGCGGGCCTGAGCTTCGCGGGTGGAAGCGAAGACATCCCGGATGTGGTCGAACGCTTTAATGTACGTTACGGGATTTGAGCGGGGTGTCCTGCCGATCGGACTCTGGTCAACAAGGACGGCATCCGAAATCCATTTCATGCCGGTATCGATCACGCCCGTACCGAGACCCGGATCCCCACCATGCAGAGTAGCCTTTATGGCCTCAAATAGACATTCGTGTACCAGCGTGGATTTGCCCGATCCCGAAACACCCGTAATGCAGGTCATCAGGCCGAGCGGGATTTCGACGTCAATGTTTTTTAGATTGTGCCTTGCCGCCTCCCTCAGTTTGATCATTTTTGTACCAAGCGAGCGCCGCTTTTTGGGGATAGACACCTTCAGTTCGCCAATCAGGTATTTGCCCGTGAGCGAAGCTGTGCATTTTTTCACTCCTTCAAGACTTCCCTGATAGACCAAGTTTCCGCCATTCTCTCCGGCGCCGGGACCAAGATCGAGAATGTGATCTGCCGACTTCATCATTTCAGCGTCATGCTCGACGACAAGAACCGTATTCCCGATATCACGCAGCCTCTCAAGAATCTCAATCAACCTTTGCCCATCGCGGGGATGCAGTCCGATGGAGGGCTCATCAAGCACATAGAGAGCTCCCACCAGCGAGGACCCAAGTGCAGTTGCAAGCTGGATGCGCTGCGCCTCACCGCCCGAAAGCGTAGAGGAAAGCCGGTCGAGCGTGAGGTACTGCAGGCCGACATCATTGAGAAACCGAAGGCGAGATTGGATCTCCACCAGTACGCGTTCGGCAATCTCGGCCTCTGTCTCGCTCAGCTTAAGGTTCGAGAAAAAGTCGTAGCTCCCCTGGAGGGTCATACGGCAAACATCGGCTATGTTCTTACCGTTAATAAAAATGTCTCGCGCTTCTTGCCTTAGTCTCGATCCACCGCATTCCGGGCATACGGTATACCCGCGATACCGGCTGAGAAAAACTCGAACATGCAACTTGTACTTTTTCGTTTCCAGATATTCGAAGAACTCCCGTACGGCTTTCGTGGCAAACGCGCGTTCCTCTGGCGACAGGTCGCGGAAAGGCACATCCAACCGGATGCCCTTTCCGCGCGCGGCCTTTTTGAAGTCGGCCAGGTACACGCGATAACGCGGCTTAGTCCACGGCTCGACGGCACCCTGATTTAGAGACTTACTCTTATCGGGGATGACAAGATCGAGGTCGAGATCGATGGTATTGCCGAAGCCCTGGCAGCGGGGGCAAGCGCCGAAAGGATTATTGAAAGAAAACAGTCGTGGTTCCGGATCCCCGTACCGAATACCACATGTCTTGCATTCAAACGCTTCGCTGTAACGGAATTGCTTCTGGGGTGGCGTAAAGCCGTTTCCGGAAAGCCATTCGATGACTTCCAGGATAACTTCACCGGCGTTCTCGCGGAAGCATGTTTCGACAGAGTCGATGAGTCTCTGCCGGATATCCGGCGCCGTTTTCAGCCGATCTACGAGGACGTGCGCCGTCTTGCTGAAATCCACGTCCAGCAAGGATTCGGGCCTAGAATAATCGAAGACTTGGCCGTCCTGGTAGATGCGATTGAAGCCTCGCCGCCTCAGATCGGTCAATAACGCGGCGAGTTGTTCCTGATTTTGGTTTTTGGGAAGGGGATAAAGAACGTAGAAACGTGTATCGACTGGCCATTGCATGACCACATCTGCAATCTGATCCACAGTGTCTTTCCGAACAATGCATCCACATCTTCGGCAGATGGTGGCGCCGACCCGCGCGAACAGCAGGCGAATGTAATCGTAGACCTCGGTAGCTGTTCCGACCGTTGAGCGGGGAGTTCGGGCGGTGTTCCGCTGCCGGATGGCAATGGCCGGAGCAATCCCGTACACTTCGTCGATTTCAGGTTTCTCAATACGCTCGAGAAATTGACGAGCATAAGCCGACAGCGATTCGATGTATCGACGCTGTCCTTCTGCATAGATCGTATCGAAGGCGAGCGAAGACTTTCCGGACCCACTGACCCCCGTCACGATGGTCAACGCATTATGGGGAATCTCGAAATCGATGTTCTTGAGGTTATGGACCCGCACCCCTCGAGCAACAATGCTCTCCCTCTCAGTGGTGTTGGCCGTCCTAACCATAAACCTGGGATTATACAACGGGGGAGATTTGTGAGAAGGCTCTCTCCCAGGGGGACCAGCTCTTAACCCACAATATCTTTCAAATTTTCAGGCGTAATCGTGAGTTCTCGGACCCGGCCGCTTTCTCCCAAGGGCTTAAGCTGCTGGCCATTTAGCTTCATCGTGAGCCCGCCGGCATTCCCGACGGTAATATGAATCGAGTTCATGGCCGTGAATTTTCGCGTCATGCCCGGTTTCAGGATCTCTCCGGGTACGAGCGCACTACCGTCTGTTGTGATTTTGATCCATGTCTGTTCGCGTGCTTCCAATTCCAGCGTGAGAGCGTTCGTTGGCGGTGCAACTTCCTGCGGCGGTGGTGCCGTTGGCGGTCCCGCCGGCAGGGCCGGCTCGGCCAGAGGTTGAGAAATGGAAACTTGCGGTTCAATGGCCGGCAAGGGAGTGTTTACAGAGTCTCGCGCGACCATATAAAAGATGATGAGGACCAAGAGCAACACGCCGAGCACGACAGGATATGAAAGCCATGGCACTTTAGGCTGAGAAGACAGGCTCGCTGTCGTTTCCAACGGTTCGCTCGGCTGGCGAGAGGCTGTGACCCGCTCGTAGTCAGCGACAGCCTTTTCCGGGTCAAGGCCAATACGGTCCGCATAGGCGCGCACGAAACCGCGATTAAAAACGCCGCCGGGTAACAAGTGGAATTCCTCGTCTTCGATCGCTTTTAGAAAGCGAGTGCTGATCCGGGTCTCGACCGCGATTTGAGCCAGAGAGAGTCCGGCGGATTTCCGGGCTTTTATGAAACTTGCACCAAAGTCGGTCATATGGACCCGCAAGCCTCCAGTTCCCTGTCAATTGCGTTGCATCATATGGAAAGGATTTAATCCCAGTCAATTGCTTTTATACAGACTTTCTGGTAGGGTACGCGCCGGGTTTCTCTCCGGCAAATCGTCCCCCACTCGGGAAGTCAGGCCGAAAATGTCAAACGAAGCATTGGGAATGGTTGAAACACGCGGTTTCATCGGAGCCGTTGAGGCGGCCGACGCGATGGTAAAGACGGCTAATGTCGTTCTAATTGGCAAGGAATACCTTTTGAACGGTTACGTCGCAGTGCTCGTTCGTGGTGATGTCGGTTCCGTGAAAGCCGCGACAGAAGCGGGTTCCGTTGCGGCCCGCCGTGTCGGTGAGCTGATCAGCGTTCATGTCATTCCTCGTCCTTTCGAGGAGACAGAAAAAATCCTGCAAAGTTGGTCCGGTGGCACTGGCAAAACGGCTGACAGTACGACTGGATAACTGTAGGGGCGGTCCACGACCGCCCCCCGTACGGCAGTCATAGACCGCCGCTACAGTAGACATGGATAAAGATCTCGAGTCCATTCAAGAAGCCCGAACTCTGCTTCAGACCGCTCATGGCGCCTGGTTGAAGTTTGAAAACTTTGCGGAAGAACAGGTCGAACGCATTCTTCTCGAAATCTCCAAAGCCGCAATCGCGAACGCCGAAGCGCTGGCCCGGCTAGCCGTGGAAGAAACCGGCTATGGAACTGTCGAGCACAAGACGCTGAAGAATTTGTTCTGTGCGGATAATGTCTACCGAGCGATCCGTCCGATGAAGACCGTCGGGGTTGTGAACGAAGATAAGGAGAAGAAGGTTCTCGAAGTTGCCAGTCCCATCGGCGTAGTTGCGGCCGTCATCCCGTCGACGAATCCGACATCAACGACCATCTATAAAGCACTAATCGCAATTAAGGGGCGAAACGTTATTGTCTTCAGCCCTCACCCATCGGCCGCCCGATGCATCAATGAAACCAGCCGTCTGATGGCGGACGCCGCGGAGCGCTCCGGCGCACCCAAAGGCGTGATTTCCTGCATGAAGTTGCCAACTATGGAAGGCACACAGGAATTGATGAAAAACGAGCTGACATCGCTGATCCTTGCCACTGGCGGTCCCGGTCTCGTCAAAGCCGCCTATAGCGCTGGAAAACCGGCGTTCGGTGTCGGGCCCGGCAACGTCCCAGCCTATATCGAAAAGACCGCCGATGTCGCAAAGGCTGTCGCGGATATCCTTACCGGAAAATGTTTCGATAACGGCACGCTGTGCTCGTCCGAGCAAGCGCTCATCTGTGATGAAGCGGTCAAAGACGCGGTGCTCGAGGAATTGAGAAAGCAGGGAGCTCACATCTGCTCTGCCGCTGAGAAGGATAAGCTGGAGAGAACCATTCAAACCCCCAGACGGACCCTGAACACGAAAATTGTCGGCAAGACCGCGTCGAAGATCGCCGAATTGGCAGGCTTCAGTGTGCCATCCGGAACACGCGCCCTCGTTGCTCGTGCAGACAGCGTTGGACCAGAGTATCCGATCTCGATGGAGAAACTCTCACCAACGTTGGCCTTCTATGTCGTGAAAGACTGGAAAGAAGGCTGCGCAAAATGCATCGAGATTCTGAATTTCGGAGGACTCGGACATACGCTCGGCTTGCATACGCGAGACGATGAAGTGGTACGGCAGTTCGGGTTGTACAAGCCGGCGTTTCGCATTTGCGTCAACACACCGGCAGCTTTGGGCGCGGTTGGATACACTACGAATCTATTCCCCTCGATGACATTAGGTTGCGGTGCCGCGGGCGGAAATATCACATCGGACAACATCTCGCCTCTGCACCTGATTAACCTGAAGCGCGTGGCCTACGGCGTGCGCGATGTGGTGGCGCCCGCGCAGTTCTCTACGCTGACGACAGCCGCTGCTGCCGCGCCAAGCCGTGCGGTGATTGAGCGTGTAGTGGATCAGTGGCTCGGCGCGAAGCCTCCCGGCGTAACACAGGTTCAGACTCCGGCCGTTGCGCCTCCACTTTCTTCGTTCCGGGAACTTGAACCCGAGCCGGCCAGGCAAAACATCGAGAAGCAGGATTCGAAACCCGTAGCCTTCGTGTGCGAGGAAGACGTCCGATCGGCCATTCAAGCGAATTCAAGGATCGTGATCGGCAAGAAGACAATCATCACGCCGTCAGCTCGCGAGCTTGGCGAGGACAATGACACCTTTGTGATTGGGGACTGAGTTGCCGCGGGCGAAAACGTATTCCTCTCTCCTGTTTCAGGAGGTGAACAGGGTTTCCCAATGAATATCAATGAAGAAGCCCTTGGCTTTAGCCCGCGTTCGTGCGCAGCTTCCCTGCCGCGCACTTGAAGAACTGATCAATCACCATGCGCGCGGCCCCGCCAATCATTCGCTGACCGAGGCTGGCGATGGCGCCGCCGGCGGTCACGTCGCCCGAGTACTGAACTACAGTACCGGTTCCGTTTGAGGTCAACTGAATCTTTCCTTCGCCATTAACAAATCCCGGCGTTCCACTTCCGTTGACGGTCATCTGATATTCCGATGGGGGGGCCAGGTCATGCAAACCGATTCCACCGGTAAACGTTCCACTGATGGCGCCGACGCCGATCTTCATCTGCATCTCGTACGTGCCGTCGCCGGTCTTGACCAGCTTTTCGCAGCCCGGAAGGCATTCAGCGATTCTCGTCGCGTCCGTTAAAAAAGCCCAGACGGCTTCCGACGGAATTTCATCGAACAGGAATTGCCCTTCGATCCGCATCGCATCATCCGGCGCGCTCGATGGCCGCTTCCAGGGCACGCCGCGAAAAGACGCGCGCCAGGTCTAGCCGATAGTTGGCCGACGCATGAATGTCGTCCAGCGCGATGATACCTTTGCCCGCACTCTCGCACGCCTTTTTAAGCAGGTCCGGCGCCGGTTTCTGTCCATTCAAAGCTTTCTCGGTATCGGTCGCCCGGAACGCGTGATTACCAACACCCGTGATGCCGATGCCCACATTGGACAGCCTGCCTGACCCATCCAGTTCGACGACGGCCGCCGCGCCACAAATCGCAAAGCCGGAGGCCTTCTGCGCCATCTTCAAATACGCGCTTCCGGTTCGTCCGGACCTCAAAGGAATCTGAATCTCTCGAACGATTTCATTCGGTTCCAATGCGGTCGTTAGCATGTCCACGAAGAACTTCGATGCTGGAATCTGCCGTTCCCCTTTCGGTCCCAGCGCGACGATGGTTGCGTCCAGAGCGAGGATGCTGGCCGGGTAATCCGCTGCGGGATCCGCATGCGAAAGACTGCCACCGATCGTGCCCTTGTTCCGTACCTGCACGTCCCCGATCAAACCCGCCGCGTCCGCAAGCGCGTGGCACCCACGCGCGACGGCATCCGATGTCTCAATCACGTAGTGGGTAGTCAACGCGCCGATGCGGATCTTTCCATTTTCCTTATTCACATAGGAGAGCTCCGGAATCCTGCCGATGTCGATCAAGAACTCCGGCGCTGCAAGGCGCAGCTTCATCATGGGAATCAGGCTGTGGCCGCCCGCAACAATCTTGGCGCGGCCGCCGTGCTTCTGAAGGAGGTTGACGGCTTCGCCCAGCGAAGTTGCAACCGTGTACTCGAAATTATGCGCAATCATGATGCTTTCCTCCCTTTCAGAATTTTCCAGACCTTCTCGGAACGCACCGGCATATCAATATGCGTGACGCCGAATGGAGCCAACGCGTCCACAACCGCGTTCACCACGGCAGGCGTTGAACCAATCGTCCCCGCCTCACCGACGCCCTTAACGCCCAGCGGGTTTACAGGAGATGGTGTAACGGTACGATCCAATTCAAACTCGGGGAAGTCGTGGGCCCGAGGCAGCGCGTAGTCCATGAGCGAGCCGGTCAGAAGCTGACCATTCTCGTCGTAGACCACTTCCTCATGCAGAGCCTGAGCGACACCTTGCACGATCCCCCCGTGTACCTGCCCTTCGACCAGCAACGGGTTGATGACGTTTCCGCAGTCGTCCACAGCAACGTATTTGGTTATCTTTGGCTCACCGGTTTCCCAATCCAGTTCCACCACACAAACGTGCGTGCCGAATGGGAACGTGAAATTCGAGGGCTCGAAGAAGCGTGTCGCTTCCAGTCCAGGCTCTACTCCCGGAGGAAGGTTTCTGGCCATGTATGCGGCGCCAACAACCTCGGTATAGTTGATTGAGCGGCCGGATCCACCCTTGACGACAAGTTTGCCCGGCGAGAACTCCATCTTGTCCGGCGTCGTCTCCAACAGGTGCGCCGCAATCTTTTTCATCTTCTCTTTTAGATCCTGGATGGCGAGAAACATTGCGGTCCCACCAACTGCAGTGGCACGGCTTCCAAACGTTCCGATCCCGTAGGGGATGCGCGCTGTGTCTCCGTGAATCACCACGACATCATCCGGGGTGATCCCCAGTTCGTCAGCAGCAATCTGAGCAAAACTGGTTTCCTGACCCTGCCCGTGCGGCGAAGCGCCGGTGAGGACCGTCACTTTGCCGCTGGGTTCAATGCGAACTGTGCCGCTTTCCCATCCTCCCGCCGGCATCGCCGTTGAAGGTCCCATGGCGCAAATTTCGACATAGGATGAAAGTCCGATTCCCATGTACTTGCCTTGCTTCCAAAGCTCAGCCTGCTTCAGGCGCAACCCCTTGTAGTCGGCCAATTCCAACGCGCGGTCGAGCGCTTTTTCGTAATCGGCACTGTCATAAATGACGCCGCCTGAGGTCTTGTACGGAAACTCATTCGGTCGCGGGAAATTACGCCTTCGGAGTTCAGCGGGATCCAGCTTGAGCTTCTGCGCGGCTACATCCATGATGCGCTCGATTAAGTAAGTCGCTTCGGGACGTCCGGCGCCACGATATGCGTCCGTGGCCATCTTATTGGTCAGGACGCCGACCTGATCAAACTTGAGCGCGGGTACCTTGTATGCCCCGGGGGCGAGCAGTCCTGTGAGCGTCGGAATAATCGGTGTCAGAAGCTGGAAGTACGCACCCAAGTCCGCAATGGATTTGACGCGCATTCCAAGAATCGTGCCGTCTTTCTTCAAGGCCAGTTCGACGTCATCAATCTGATCTCGTCCGTGAATCGTGGCCGCGATGTTCTCGCGCCGGCTTTCGATCCATTTCACGGGATGACCGGTCTTCTTTGCCAGATATGCGACGAGCCCTTCCTCGGCATACACGTTCAGCTTGGAACCGAATCCGCCACCGACTTCGGGCGCGATCACGCGCATGCGGTTTTCAGGGACACGGACCATCAAGGCGAGCTGCGTTCGGAGCAGATGTGGAATCTGTGTGGAAGACCAAATGACCAGCTCATTGTCAGGCATCTGCAAAGTGGCGACGGCACCGCGAGTCTCCATCGCGATCGGTGCAAGCCGCTGATTGATGAATCGCTCTTTCACGACCACGTTGGCGCTTTTGAATGCTTCTTCCGTGTTGCCGCTCTCAAAACCAAAGTGGTACGAAACGTTGTCTGAGAATTCGTCGTAGAGACGCGGACTGCCGGGCTGCATCGCCTTTTCGGGATTAACCACCGCCGGAAGTGGCTCGTATTCGATTTCGATGAAATCGGCGGCATCTCGCGCGATGTATTTATCCGCCGCTACAACAGCCGCGATGGGCTCTCCAACAAATCGAACCTTACTGACAGCCAGCAGATAGCGTTGAGGCCTCTTCATGTTCGGGATCTCGCCGGCCGACGGAACCGGGCCGCAGTTGGCAGCAACTTCCTCGCCGGTGATGACTGCGTGAACTCCTGGAAGCCTTTGCGCTTTCGAAATGTCAATTCTTTTGATGCGCGCATGCGCGTGAATGCTGCGCGTGATGGCCATGTGCAGCATGCCGGGCATCGAGATGTCGTCGACATAGGACGACGTTCCCGATACCAGGCGTGGGTCTTCCTTTCGCTTCAGAGCCTGACCGACGTACCGTTGTGTCATGATTTCACCTCCGTCTTATTAGCGTCGGGCCCACCGGCCTGCCTTAGTTGGTACACAGCCTTCGGCGGCCTCTTTGAAGGGCATTGGCCGGTCCCCCCGCTTCGCGCATTGAATTAGTCACCGGCGGCGATCCTGGGTTCCCGCTTCAACTTGCCCGCAGCGGAACGGACGGCAGCGACGATGTTTTGATATCCGGTGCAACGGCACAGATTGCCGCCGAGTGCGTCCCGAATTTCTGTATCGGTTGGTGCCGTGTTGCGCGCGAGCAGTTGGTGCGCGCACATGATCATGCCCGGAGTGCAGTATCCGCATTGTAGTCCGTGTTCTTCCCAGAAGCTCTCCTGAAGCGGATGGAGTTGGCCGTCTCGCGCCATACCCTCGATGGTGACGACGTCTACGCCGTCCGCTTGAACTGCGAACATCGTGCAGGATTTCACGGCCAGCCCATTTGCCAGAACCGTACAGGCGCCGCATATGCTGGTTTCGCACCCGATATGCGTGCCCGTCAGGCCTGCCAGATCGCGGATGAAGTGCGTGAGCAGAAGGCGCGGGTCGATGTCCTTTTCGTAGGGCTTTCCATTAATTCTGATTTTCACGTGCATACGTGCTTCTCCTCGGTGATTGCATGAAGTTCGGAGGAACGGCCACGTATTGTATGCTAACCATGTAAAGACGGATAGATGGAAAAGGCAGTCTAATAAAGTGTTTCTTGATTATGCTTCTTGAGCGGATTTTCATACATCGGCTGATTCGTCTGCTGCGCGTTGCTATTCCGATCTTACTGGCGGCGTTCATCGCCATACCAGCGTGGAATTATGTTTCTCGACGCGGACAGAAGTCTCAACTTCAGCGGGCCGAGGAGCTCCCCAACAATCTCGCGACGCGAACGGAAGGTTTTACGTTCTCTCGGACCGAAGGCGGCAAGACACTTTTTACGATTCACGCCAGGACCAACTTCGGATTCAAAGACAACAAGTACATGGGCGAGGACGTCGATGTGACTGTGTATGGCACGACCGAGAACGAATCTGCCAGACGGATCCGAGCCAAAAGTTGCAGCTACGATCAGGAAAGCGGCGATATTCGATTCGCTGGAGATGTCGAATTCCAATTCGACGAGAAGACTCAGGGACACACGCAGGAGCTCAGTTATAACCATCGGGATCGCACCGTTACCTCATCGCAAAGAACATTCATTGAGCAGCCTGGGTCCATAACGGGGGAGGCAGATCGGCTGGACTATGAAATGAACACGGGTTTGTTGAAACTCGACGGCAACGTGCATCTTCAGACCGCGGCGAACACCCGGCTGGAGACCGGGTCGGCCGTGTTTCAACGAAACGAGAATTGGGCGACCCTGCGCGGTGGTGTGTTCCTCAAATCGGAGACGGGCTGGATTCGCGGCTCGAGCGGCCGTGCGGACCTTGAACCGCAAACCTACAAAGCAAAAACTATCGTCGTCGACGGAGACGTGACGGGCGAGTCCAAGGCCCAAAATGCTCAAGATGCCTGGAAAATGCATGCCGCCCGAGTTGAGGCGTCGATTTCTCCGGCCAGTAAGCCGGAACGGGTGAAGGCACGGGGAAAAGTCGAACTCGACAGGCTCCTCAGCGATTCGCGCCAGGTCCTGTCGGGCGATGAAATTGACGCCACTCTTGATGAAGCCGGAAAGGTGGACTTCCTTGAAGCACGCCAGGATGCGCAAATGATTCTCGGCGCCGATCAAACGCTGCGTTCGAACCGGATCCGGACCACGCTTGCCGGTTTGGTGGAAACGGCCGATGACTCGGTGTTGCAAATGGGGGACTCGACCGTTGAGGGAAGGGATTTTTACATCCAACGGGGGGACATCGTCACGTTCAGCACCACTCGCCGCACCAATCTGAGATCAGGCGAGCGGCAGTCGTCGGCCGATCGAACGGAAGCGCGCTTCGATAGCCGGACGAATACTCTGCTGGAGTTGGTTCAGACTGGTAACTTTCAGTTTCGGGACGAACAGTTTGAAGGAGTCGCCCAAAAGGCCCGTTTCGAAGAGGGCGGAAGCGTCGTTACGCTTGATGGGTCGCCCGTTGTCACGAGTTCTCAGATGCGTATGGATGCCGGCCAGATTCGGCTCAACCAAAGCAACAATTCCTTCATAGCGTTGAGAAACGTAAATACGCTGACAAAGAAGACAGATGAGCCGGTCTTGGTGAAAGCGGCCCGAGCCGAAGGCGCCGAGGACACGATCGTCTATACAGATAGTGTCCAATTGTGGCGTGGCTCTGCTTATATCAAAGCCGGACGGTTGGAAGTTTCAAGTAAGGACAATAGACTCCATGCCCAGGGACGCACTCAGTCGAATTTCGACGGAATTAGGGCCGTTTCAGACAAGCTCGATTACGACGATGGTCTGGGCATAGCGCATTATGTGGGGAACGTGCGGGCGCAAAAGCAGGGTATGGTCTTGGAGACCAATGACATGACAGTGAAACGACGAGAAAAGGATGTTGCCGAGGTTGTCGCCATCGGGGGGGTTGTTGTCAGCCGGGGCGGGCAGCGGGGAACCGGCGAGCAGGCCGTGTACGATGCGGCAGCAGATACCATCACCCTTACCGGAAAGAATGCGGAGGTTCAGGATAGGCAGCATGGTACCGTTGAGGGTGCTCGGCTAGTCATGAAGACCGACGGCGAGACCGTCGTGGTAGAGAGCGGACCCGGTAAACGAACAGTCACGAAGCATACGGTGAAATAATGCATTTCGGATTTCGGATTTCGGATTTCGGATTTGACGAACCAGGGGTTGGAAGCGCGGGTTGCCTCAATCCGAAATCGTCCTAGAGATGATTTCGCTCACGACAGTAGATATTTCGAAATCCTACAAAGGGCGGAAAGTCGTTCGAGACGTAAGTCTGGTTGTGGGGCAAGGCGAGGTCGTCGGATTGCTGGGACCGAATGGTGCCGGCAAGACGACCTCGTTCTATATTATTGTTGGTTTGACCCGGCCCGATTCGGGATCTGTGCTGCTTGGCGAGCACGACATTACAGATTTGCCGATGTATCTGCGGGCGAAAAATGGAATTGGCTATCTGCCGCAGGAAGCATCGGTGTTCCGTAAGCTAACCGTGGAAGCCAACATTATGGCGATCCTGGAGACACTGCCGCTGTCGAGCCAGGAGCGCCGCGATCGGATGGAAAGCTTGCTTGAGGAGTTCGGCATCGCCCACGTGAGAAAAAGCCTGGCGGATACCCTTTCGGGAGGCGAGAGGCGCCGCGTCGAGATCGCGAGATCACTCGTCATTTCACCGAAGTTCATCCTGCTGGATGAACCGTTTTCCGGCATCGATCCGATTACGGTGCTCGAGATTCAAAGAATCATTAACCATCTCAAAACCAAGCGCATCGGGGTTCTTATCACGGACCACAATGTCAGAGAGACCTTGCAGGTCACCGACCGCGCTTATATCATCAACAACGGATCGATTTTTAGGTCTGGTACTCCAAGAGAGCTTGGCAGTGACAGTGAGGTCAAGAGGGTTTATCTCGGGGAGCGCTTCAGCTTAAATTAGAAGTAGATTTGCAGTTATGGCTTATTTGGAACCAAAGTTAGTCGTTAAAGCCACGCAAAAGCAGGTTCTTACACCCGGTCTGGTTCAGATGGTAAGCCTGCTTACCCTAAACAAGCTCGAGCTCACTGAAATGATTCAGCAAGAGCTCGTTCAGAATCCGGTGTTGGAGGAGGGCACCGAAATCGTCGAGAGCACCGAGAACGCGCCTGAGCTGGATGCCGCCCGGGAAGCGCCGGAGCAAGCGCAGACCGCGGATGCAGATGGAACCGATGCGGAGTACGAGGCATTAACGGAAGCTGCAGCGCGTGATCACTGCGTTACCGAGCCCGAACCCACAGCCGAAGGTGCCGTCGACGTCGCAGCTCCGGCCGAGCCTGAGCCGATGGATGATCCGTACGCCGACATTGATTTCCAGAGTTTCGACAATTATCTCAACGACGGCGCGTCGCGCCCGCGTGAGACCGAGGTTTTCGAGAAGCCGTCTTTCGAAAACTTTCTGGCAAAACCGCCCACTCTGACGGACCACCTCGAATGGCAGTTGGGTTTGTCCACGATTGATGAAAATGTCCGGCTCGCCTGCCACTCGATCATCGGAAATCTCAACGAAGATGGCTACCTGTGGGCAGTTGATGAGAACGGCCGCGAAATCCCCATCACGCTCGAAGAGATTGCTGAAAGCGGAGAGCACACTCTTGAGGACGTTCAAAAGGCGCTCGAGGTCGTCCAACACTTCGATCCGCCCGGCATAGCCGCAAGTGACCTGCGTGAATGCCTGCTGATCCAATTGCAGATTTTGGGTGAAGAAGACTCCGTTGCGGTCGAGGTTGTACGCGACCATCTGCACAAACTTCAGAACAAGCAGTTCAAAGAAATTGCTAAGGCGCTCAACAAACCGCTAAATGTCATCATGGATGCTCTGGAGATCGTCAAGCATCTCGATCCCCGCCCCGGCCAGAAATACAACAAGACGCAGCCGCGCTTGATTGAACCCGACGTATTTATCGTCAAGGTGGGCGGCCAGTACACGGTCGTGACCAATGAAGACGAAGTTCCACAGCTTCGCCTGAGTCCCACCTATCGCCACATGCTCGAGCGCGATGCTCTGAACAAAGACGTAAAAAACTACGTCAAGGACTGCTTCAAGTCAGCGGTACAACTGCTGAAAAACATCGAGCAACGGAAACACATCATCGTCAAAGTTTGCGAAGCCATCATACGGCGCCAGTCCGAGTTCCTGGACAAGGGCATCGATCAGCTCAAGCCGATGATGATCAAAGATGTGGCTGAAGAGGTCGGCGTCCACCCATCCACAGTCAGCCGGGCAGTCGCAAACAAATTTGCCCACACGGCGCAAGGCGTTTTTGAGTTGCGGTATTTTTTCTCGGAAGCCGTGAATGGTCCCATGGGTAACGGAACGTCGTTGCTCATCGTGAAGCGGAAAGTGAAGAGGTTTATCGAGAACGAAGATCCGCGGAGTCCTCTTACTGATGAGAAAATCGCCCAAATGTTGAAAGAAGAGGGCATCTCTGTCACGCGGCGCAGCATCACCAAATATCGGGAGGATTTACGAATACCTAGCACCCACCAACGTCGCGTCAGATCCTGAAGATGGAGGTAGCCGATGAGTCTGGATATCACGGGTCGCCACATCGAAATTACCACCAGCGTCACATTGCTGAAGTGAACATCAAAACCCGCCGTGATTTTTACCACGGGGAGGAAGTTTGCACCGACATGTATACGTCAATTGCAGCCGTCCTCGACAAGGTTGAGAAACAGATCCTGAGGGACAAGGGACGAAACGTGACGCGCAAGCGCCGCACCAATCACCAGGAGCCCGAAGTCATCACCACAACCTCCGTCCTTGAAGTCGAAGAAGTGCTTGGGGAAAGGCTGCCGCGCATCATCCGCACACACGAAATTGCAGCCAAACCGATGAGTGTGGACGATGCCGCGATCGAGATCGGCGGCTCGGACCGCGAATTTCTGGTCTTTCGAAATGCGGAGACCGAGCGCCTGAACGTCGTCTACAAGCGAAAAGACGGGAACATCGGATGGATCGAGCCCGAAGCCTGATCTCGAAGTGAAACCCTGCTCGTTCATTATCATCACCGGCCTGAGCGGCTCTGGAAAAGGGACATTCCTGCGGGCGCTTGAAGACCGGGGATATTTCTGTGTGGATAACCTTCCGGTCGGTCTTCTCAGCAAGTTCTACGAACTGATCCTCAAATCCGACAACGCGTCCGCCAAAGCCGCGCTTGTAATCGATGTCCGCGAAGGTGAGACATTGGACGAATTTCCAGCCATTCTCGAAGAGATGAGGAAAGAAGGCGCTCTAGAGATCTCATTATGGTTTCTGGAAGCCTCCGAGGCGGTACTGGTCCGCCGGTTCAGCGAGACGCGAAGGCCGCATCCTCTAGACCCGAATCTGCCGGTATTGGAAGCCGTTGCGCTCGAGCGCGAACGGCTTGCTCCAATCCGGGCACTGAGTGATTTTGTTCTGGATACCTCGCAGTTCACGATCCATGAATTGCGTCAACACGCTGTCCGGTTGTTTGAAGAGAGACAAGCCCAGCACCTTCTCGTCTCGCTTGTGAGTTTTGGTTTCAAGTATGGCGTGCCAATCGATTCCGACCTGGTCTTTGACGTTCGATTTCTTCCCAATCCGAACTTTGTGCCCCACCTCAAAGCCTATACCGGCGCCGATGCTAATGTCGTCGAATACATGAACTCACACGAAGCGACGCGCAAGTTTCTGGACCACGTCTACAGCTTCATCGACTTTCTTCTGCCCCAATTCGAGAAGGAGGGCAAATCTTACGTCACCATTTCCATCGGCTGCACCGGCGGCCGCCATCGCTCCGTCATGATTACCAATGCCATAGCCCAACACATCGAAGGCCGCAAATACCGCGTCAAGGTTTCACACCGTGACGTGGAGAAGAAGGGCTAGGATGCGTTAACATTGACTCATGATTGGCGGGCTCATTGTGACACATGGCCGGTTGGCTATTGAGCTTCTCAACGCTGCCGAGATGATCATTGGGGAGATCCATCACATTACGGCGGTTTCTCTTGGTTGGCACGATGACGTCGCCATGGCGACGAATATGATCGAAAAGGCCATCGAGCGGGTAAAGAGTCCAGACGGCGTCTTGATTTTGACCGATATGTTTGGCGGCACGCCCACAAACATCGCCTCGACTTTCCTTGATCCTGGAAACGTCGAAGTGGTTACGGGCGTAAACCTGCCTATGCTGATCAAACTGGCGCAGATGGAGGAAGGACAAACGCTGGCTTCCGCCGCAAATCTGGTGCGGGACCAGGCCCAGAGCAGCATTTACATCGCCAGCCAGCTACTAGCGCCCAGGCAACAACGATGAAAGAGCGGGAAATCGTCATTGGGCATCGTCTGGGCTTGCATGCTCGAGCGGCCGCGAGGCTGGTGCAACTTTCGACGAAATTTCAGTCCAATATTGCCTTGTTTCGATACGACACCGGCAACCCGCTCGAGGCCGACGCACGCAGTATTCTCAGTATCCTTTTGCTTTCGGCCGGCTTCGGGTCGAAAGTGAGTGTTCGCGCTGAGGGTGTGGATGAAGATCAGGCAATAGAAATCATTTGTAACTATCTCGCAGGGTGACATAAGAGGACACCAGAAGCCATGACCAGGGGAAGAAGCCAGAAGCCGGAAGCCAGAAGCCCGAATGGCAACGGCGGATGGCCACAGCGAATACGGATTCGAATCATGTCTTGGTCCAGCGATTCCGGCTTCCGGCTTACGCAGCCATGATTGCGTCTCAACGAATAATCCACGGTGTAGTGGCTTCGGCCGGCGCCGCGATCGGCAGGGCGGTTCGGGCCTTCGATCCGCTCTTCATTCCGTTCAACTTCAAGATCCGGCCGGAACAGGCCCGCAGGGAAGTCGAACGGTTCCACGCCTCGGTAGAAAAATCGCGTGAACAACTCAAGCGCGTGCAGGCTGAGCTGAAGCGCAAGACCGGACCGGAACCGTCGTTTCTTATCGATGCGCACCTGCTGGTCTTGCAGGATCGCCTGTTTGTGGATCGGATCATCGAGAAAATCGAGACCGACCACATCAATCCCGAGTGGGCCATTCTGTCCGCCGGCTTCTGCACAATCTTCAGTCAAAGCCGCTGCCATCTTTCAGGAAGCTGCCGTACGATGCGATCTTGATCGGCAAGGCAGTGCCGCCCTCGACCTTGTTTGAGCTACGGTCACAACGTATCGTCGGCCTGGCGACCGAGACGGGAAGCCCTCTATCACATACGGCCATTATGGCGAGATCGTTGGGAATACCGGCCGTAATGGGTGCGCCGGAATTGGCGGATGTTTCTTCAGGCGTGTTGCTCATCGTCGATGGCGATCGTGGCGTGGTCATCAGCCTGCCATCCAACGAAACACTCCAGGAGTACAGAAGCCGCGCGCGGGAAGACAAGAAGCTCAGGAGAAAGTCCAGGGTCTCGACGGCCGCTCCAGTGACAGAGGACGGCGTGCGAATCTCGCTCGGCGCCAATATCAACTTCAGCGAAGAAGTAGCGGCGGCGATCGCGAGCGGATGCGAGTCGGTCGGGCTGTATCGCACCGAATTCGATTTCTTCCGCGAAGGTAAGCAGCCGGACGAAGAATCACTGGTGGGCGACTACTCGCTGGTATTGAAGTCCGCAAAGGGCGCTCCCGTCACGTTCCGCACTATTGATGTGGGCATCGATCAAAAGAGCTGGGATGGCGTGAACATGAATCTCGGGGTCCGCGGCCTGCGCTTCTGTCTGGAAAATACGGATTTGTTTAAGAAGCAGTTGCGGAGTCTCTACCGCGCTTCCATTAACGGCCCCACGCGCATTCTCCTGCCGTTCGTTTCCACCATCGATGATCTGGAGGCGGCGCATGAGATTATTGCCGAAGTGCGGAGTGACCTCGATTTTCGCCACCAGCGTTATGATCCGAAGGTCCCTGTCGGCGTTATGATCGAGACCCCAGCCGCGGCGCAAACCTGCGACTTGATGGCTTCGCGTGTGGACTTTTTTTGTCTTGGGACAAATGACCTTATCCAGTATTACCTCGTGATTGACCGGTCCGATCAATCGGTTGCCCATCTTTACAGTCCCTTTCATCCCGCCATCCTCCGGTGCCTGCATCAGGTGTACAGTTTGCTCCAGCCGACTGGCAAACCTGTCACGGTATGCGGCGAGATGGCGGCGGATCCGCCATCGGCGGCCGTCCTGCTGGGATTGGGTTTCACGTCCCTTTCGGTAAGCCTGGTGGCATATCCCAGAATCAAAAGAATGATTCGTTCGGTTTCATTTGGACAATTGCGACAGCTGGCCGGCCAGATACTCAAGATGCAAAAGCCTAAAGACGCCGAGGAAATCGTCCGCCGAACGGTTTATCGCTCATGAAACCGCTTCCATCGCGCCTTTGGGCCTACGTCCGACCTCACGTCTGGATGCTTGTGGTCTCATTGTGCCTGGTCGCGGTTGTGGGAGTGCTCGAGGCAGCCACGCCCTTCCTCATCGGGCTCATTTTCGACACGGTCCTCAGAGCTTCCGCTACGCCAACCATCGCGATTCCTTTCGTCAATCTTCAGTTCAACCTGTCCGCGTCAGATGGAAGGATCTTCCTGGTGCTTTTGATTATCGTGACGGCAGTCAAAGCTGTTGCGGAATTCGGATCTATTAATGTCACGGCCTATCTTGGGCAAGCCGTCGTCCGTGATCTCAGGAACGATCTGTTCGAGAGAATCCTCCTCCAGCCACTCCATTTCTTCCACTTCAACCCAACGGGCGAGCTGATTTCTCGTGTTTCCGCGGACGTCGAGCGAATCCAGACGGCGGCATCCGAGACGCTGGCTGAATTTCTCAAGCAAGCAGCAATTCTCGTTTTTCTGGTGATTACCATTTTTGCGATCGATTGGAAGTTGGCTGTAGGATCATTGGTGTTAGTGCCCCTCGTATTTTATCCAACAGTGTGGTTCGGAAAGACGCTTCGCCTGCTTAGCAGATCCAATCAGCAGGAACTGGCCGAGATGGCCAACATTCTTTATGAAACCCTGGCGGGAAATCGAATTGTGAAAGCCTTCTCGATGGAGAAAGCCGAAGCGGGGCGATTCCGCAAGGTGACGCAACGCATCTTCAAGTTGAATCTCCGCCAGAGAATGACGCATTCGCTATCGTCGCCTCTCATGGAGGTTCTGGGAGTCCTCGTCGTCGCTGCCTTTCTGCTGTATGCTCGCTCGCAAATCATCAATCAACGAATGACCGTCGGTTTATTCGTCGCTTTCATCATCGCCCTCATCAAGCTATACGATCCGGTCCGCCGGATGAGCGGCATCACCAACACTTTCCAGCAGGCGTTTGGCGCCTCCGGACGCATTTTCGAGATTCTGGCGCTCGAGACCGAGAAGGACTCAGGCCAAGCAACATTGGCTCGATTCAGCGACTGCATAGAGTTTGATGACGTCCACTTTGCGTACGAGCCTGGAGTTCCGGTTCTCGATGGAATTTCATTCAGGGTAGGGCGTGGCGAAAAGTTGCAGTCGTTGCGGAAGCAAATCGCGATCGTGACCCAGGACGTCATCCTTTTCAATGACGCGATACGGGCCAACATCGCATACGGTGAACCAGCGGCCGGTGAGGACGCAATCCTTCGCGCCGCCAAGGCGGCTCTGGTCGACGAGTTCGTGACCAGCTTTGACACCCGAGTTGGCGAGCGCGGTTTGCGGCTTTCGGGTGGCGAGCGGCAACGGCTCTCGATCGCAAGAGCGCTTTTGAAAGATGCCCCGATACTGATACTCGATGAGGCGACTTCGTCGCTGGATACCGAGTCGGAAGCGCTCGTTCAGCAGGCTCTGCAAAACTTGATGGAAGGCCGGACGACGATCGTCATTGCCCATCGGCTCTCTACCGTTCGTCGTGCGGATCGTATTATCGTGCTCGCCGATGGCCGCATCAAGGAGTCCGGGACCCACGAAGAACTCGTCGTCCGCCATGGTCTCTATTGGAAGCTCTATAATCTGCAATTCCAGACATGGGGGGACCGGCCAACGCCAATCCAGGAGGCCGCCGAAGGCGGTGTACCGACAGGGCTGGCCGGTGGGCCCGATGTTGCCGGCGGGCCCGATGTTAAAGAAAGCGCGATTCCATGATCTACAGCATGACGGGTTTTGGATCTGCACGAACTGAAGCCCCGAATTTGACCGCGCTGGTGGAAATTAAAAGTGTAAATCATCGGTACCTGGATGTTCACGTGAAGATTCCCGGCGAGTTTCAGAATTTTGAGAACATCATCCGTCAAAGAATCTCCGTTGCTTTCAAACGAGGACGGTTGGACGCATTTGTCCGGATCGATTACCAGCGGGAGAACATCAAGCTCGACGTGAATCACAACCTGATCCGCGCCTACGTGGATATGATGTCGGGCCTTAAGGATGCATATCCGGTTCAAGGTGAGCTCACGTTGGAGATGATCACCAGGTTGCCCGGGCTTGTGACGGTCTCAAGCAGCGATCTCAATTCTGAGGAAATGGAGCTAATCGGCCAAAAGCTTGGCGAGGCGACGGACGCGGCTGTGACGCAAGTCAAACAGATGCGGCTTACCGAAGGGCAGTCGCTGATGGACGATATTGATCGGCGAATTGCCAATATTGGACGGCACCTGGAAACGATCCTCGCGGGTGCCAGAGACTTCGTGGAACATTATAGGCAGCAACTGATGGCCCGTGTCACGGAACTCGCGCCTCAGCTTGCCGCCGACAGTGGCCACCGCCTGGAAACTGAAGCACTGCTTTATGCTGAACGCAGTGACATTGCCGAAGAAACCACCCGGCTCCGCAGTCATCTCGACCAGTTTGCCGGCCTGAAAACCCTTCAGGACGAAGCGGGCAAGCGAATGGACTTCATCCTCCAGGAAATGAACCGCGAGGTCACCACCATCCTCTCCAAAACTTCCGGTCTCAATGAACTCGGCGTTGGCATCGGCCAAGCCGCCATCGAAACTAAAGTCGAGATCGAAAAACTCCGCGAACAGGTCCAAAATATTGAATAGGGGGGCGAGGGGGCACTCCCGCTCTAAAAATGGGGACGTAGCCCACTGTCCCGATTTTTCTCCACTTCCCATGAGTCTGATGAGTTTATCCGCGAGCTGGAACAGAAGCTGGGCCAAACTATCCTGCGCCGACGGCCCGGCCGACCAAAGGCATCTGCTGAAGAGTGCCCGCAGCCGGTTTAGAAAACTGGGGACAGAGGGCTACGTCTCCATTTTCGCCCCTGTGGTAAACTGAGGTGCTTTTTTAGAAGCGACCCGGAATGCGCGGAAATCTGTACATTGTCTCGGCCCCGTCGGGATCCGGGAAGACCACGTTACTCCAGCACTTACTTCGAAGTTTCAAGGACCTGAAATTTTCGGTTTCGTTTACGACCCGGAAGGCCCGAGCCGGAGAGCAAAGCGGCGCTGATTATTTCTTTACGGATCGGCCGACGTTTTTGAGCATGGTCGACCGGGGCGATTTCCTTGAGTGGGCCGAGTTCAACGGCCATCTCTATGGCACGGCGCGCTCCTTTGTCGAGACGCACCTCGACAGTGGGAGAGACGTGATCCTGGACATCGATGTGCAGGGCGCCCGGCAAGTGAAGTCCAAAATCAAAGAGGCCGTTGCCATTTTCGTATTACCGCCGTCGTTTGCTGAGTTGGAACGACGCTTGAAGGCGCGCATGCTGGAGCCCGATGATGTCATCCGCCGCCGGCTTGAAATCGCAAAGAGTGAAATTCTTTTTTATCGGGATTACGACTACATCATCGTTAACGATGTCCTCGAAAATTCCATACTTCTTCTTGAGTCCATCGTGCGCAGTGGCAGAGCCGCTCCGTGGCGCCAGCAGAGCCGCATCGAGGAGATTATCGCTTCCTTCGGAGGTATAGCTTGATCACCATTCCTGACAATATCGACAGCAAGTATCGCTTTGTGATCCTTTCCGCGTTGCGAGCGCGGCAGATCCAGGCCGGCAGCATGCCTATGCTGAAGGAGTCCCGCCACAAAGCGACACAAGTCGCACAAAAAGAGATTTTGCAGGGGCTCGTCAAGTTCCGAATTCCCGATCAGGACAGCGATCAGCAGGAAGAAGAGCAGCGGGAAGAGAAAGAAGAATGAAAATAGCTCTCGGCGTCAGCGGCGGAATCGCGTGTTATAAGTCGGCGGAAATTGTTCGCCGGCTGCAGGATCGTGCGGTGGATGTTGTCGTTCTTATGACGAAAGGCGCCACGCAATTTGTAACCCCCCTGACATTTCGAGCGCTCTCCGGAAATAAAGTCTACCTCGATCTTTTCGAAGGTCCCAGCTCCGGCAGCGATTTTGAAGGCGCTTTCGACCATATTCTCCTCGCGCAGTCCATCCATCTTTTTCTGATCGCGCCCGCGACGGCCGACTGTATTGCGCGGCTGGCGGCGGGCCTGGCCGACGATTTCCTCACCACATTTCATTTGGCCGTCGCCGCTCCGGTCGTTGTCGCTCCCGCAATGAACACTCGGATGTGGGAGCATGCGTCAGTACAGGAAAATCTCAAGACACTTGTTGGCCGTGGTGTTCGCATCATCGACCCGGAAGTCGGGCAGATGGCCTGCCGAACCTATGGCCCGGGCCGGCTGGCGCCGGTCGAGGAAATCGTGGACTATGTGATGGCGCTCCTGCAACGGTCGCGGGACCTTGAAGGCCGAAAAGTGCTCGTTACTGCCGGACCTACGATTGAAGATATCGATCCCGTTCGATACATCAGCAACCGTTCTTCAGGCAAGATGGGTTTCGCGATTGCCCATGCAGCAAGAAACCGCGGGGCTCAAGTCGTGCTGGTTTCCGGTCCGACCGAACTCGATTTTCCGAATACGATTCGTGTTCGAACCACCGATGAAATGCGGCGTGCCGTCTTGCAGAACGTAGCGGACGCAGACGCGGTGATCAAGGCCGCCGCTCCCCTGGACTTCCGTCCAAAATCTGTCGCCGCGCAGAAAATCAAAAAGAAAACCGCGAACCTCGTGCTGGATCTCGAACCCACGGTCGATATTCTCAAAGAGCTGGGCGGCCACAAGAATGGTAAAGTGCTTGTCGGTTTTGCCGCCGAGACTGAAAATCACCTGAAGCATGGTCTGGAAAAATTAAAGGCGAAAAATCTGGATTTGATCGTTATTAATTCTGCAAGTGGTCCTGATTCGGCCTTCGATAGCGATATGAATCACGCGACGATCATAGACAAGTCCGGCAAGACCGAAGAGATTCCATCGGTGAGCAAGGAAATTATGGCGGACAAAATTCTCGATCGCGTGGTGCAATTGCTGAAATGAATTCCGACGAAATCGCCGCCCAGCTCGAATTCTTCAGAGATATAGGTGTGGACTCTTTGGCTGTAGGGGCGGTCTGTGACCGCCCGGGCGCTCATAGAGCGCCCCTGCAGGACCTCGAAGACATCCGTGCCGATATCGGTGACTGCCAGCGCTGTAAGCTCGCGCCGGCGCGCACGCACATCGTCTTCGGCTCCGGCAACCCTAACGCCGAGCTCGTCTTTGTTGGCGAAGCTCCAGGCTATGACGAGGACCAGCAGGGACTCCCGTTCGTCGGGCGGGCCGGACAGCTTCTAACCAAGATCATCGAATCGATCAATCTCAAGCGCGAAGACGTCTACATTTGTAACGTCCTCAAATGCCGGCCTCCGGAGAATCGGAACCCGGAGCCCGATGAAGTCGCTGCCTGTAACCCGTTTCTAAGGAGACAGCTCGCCTCCATCCGTCCGAAGATTGTCTGCTGCCTTGGCACATTTGCGGCCCAAACTGTTCTTCAGACCGCCTCGTCCATTTCCAAGCTGCGCGGCAAGTTTTTCGACATGGATGGAATTCGCGTTATCGCCACGTTCCATCCGGCCTACTTGTTGCGATCTCCTGATAAGAAGCGCGAAGTCTGGGAAGATATGAAGCAGATTCGCGCCGAGCTTTTCCGCCTCCGTTCCTAACACATGTATGCCGATGTCGCCGTATGCCTGCCCCTGACACGGACCTTCGTCTACGAAGTCACAGAACTTGTCGAGGCCGGAAGCCGGGTAATCGTGCCCTTCCGGAAGCGCGAAGTGGAGGGGTTCATCGTTGGGGTTCGAACGGAAGCGCCCAAAGATGTTGAAGTGCTGCCGGTCGCCACAATTATCGATCGCTCACCTCTGATCCGTCCCGATATCTTCGAACTGTGCCGTTGGATTTCGGGGTATTACATTGCACCACTCGGCGAGGTATTAAAGTCTTCGCTTCCGCCCGGCATCTCCGCAAAGCATGTGGAAAGCGGGTTAGGGACCGGGGATTTCGGATCTCGGATTTCGGATTTCGGATGGAGGGAATCCGCGCTTCCTACGCCTGGCTCCCCAAATCCGTCCGAAATCCGAAATCCGAAATCCCCGGCCTTTGTCCCATGCCTGACGTTAACTGAACATCAACTTGGGGCCTTCGATGCCATCCGATCATGCAACGGTTTCCATACCCTTCTCCTCCATGGTGTCACCGGCAGCGGCAAGTCGGAAATCTATATGCGTGCTGCGGAGCACTTCCTTGCCGCCGGCAAAACGTCACTTATCCTTGTCCCTGAAATCGGCCTCACACCGCAGCTCACCGATCGCTTCACGCAACGGTTCCCAGGTCTAACGGCGGTCCTCCACAGTTCCCTCTCCAAACGGCAGCGCATCGACGAGTGGCTGCGCATTTACTGCGGCAAGGCTCCGATCGTCATCGGGACGCGATCTGCTGTCTTCGCCCCACTACAGAACCTCGGCCTCATTGTTGTCGATGAAGAACATGAATCCAGCTACAAGCAGGAGGAAGTTCCTCGCTACCACGCCCGCGACACAGCCATCATGCGCGCAAAGCGGTCGGGTGCGGTCGTGGTACTCGGTTCGGCGACTCCCTCCATGGAGTCCTTCCGCAACGCAGAATCCAAAAAGTACGAATACGTTGGCCTCACGAGCCGGGTGGAAGATCGTCCGCTGCCTGAGGTCGAAATCGTGAACATGCGTGAGGAGTATACGGCGCAAAGCAAGCAGGTCGTCTTCTCGCGACGGCTCCTTCAGGCCGTCGCTGGCCGTCTCGAGCGCCGCGAGCAGACGATGATCCTCCTCAACCGGCGCGGTTATGCGGCGTTCCTTCTATGCCGCCATTGTGGCTTTACGTTTCAATGCACCTCCTGCAGCGTTGCGATGACGTATCATCGCAGCATCGACAAGCTGCTCTGCCATTACTGCGGCCTTGCCCGACGGCCGCCGGCGCGATGTCCTGAATGTGACAGCGAATACATCTACTATGTCGGTGAAGGCACCGAACGGCTGGAGTCGGAGCTGAAGAGCCTCTTCCCGGACGCGCGCATGGGACGCATCGATCGCGACACGATGCGCCACCTGCGCGATTATGAGCGTGTGCTCGGTGGGTTTGCGTCAGGTAAGATCGACATTCTCGTGGGCACGCAGATGATCGCCAAGGGCCACGACTTCCCACGAGTCACGCTCGTTGGCGTTGTCGGTGCCGATGCCGCCCTCTCTTTACCCGACTTCCGGGCCGCGGAGCGGACTTTTCAGCTACTCACCCAGGTTGCAGGCCGGTCGGGGCGTGGCGACCAGCCGGGGGAGGTTGTGATTCAGAGTTACTTTCCGGACCATTACACGTTTCAACTGGCCTGCACCCAGCGATTCGAAGATTTTTATGCCCGCGAGTCCCGCTACCGCAAGGCGATGTTCTATCCTCCTTTCACAGCGTTGGCGGGAATTATGGTGATGGATCGCGATGCCGGACGCGCAGCGACGTTGGCACGCGAAATCGGAGAATTCCTCGATTCGCTCCGATCAACCGCGGTAAGAATCCTCGGCCCGGCGCCGGCGCCACTGGAGCGGATCAAACAGGTTCATCGCCACCAGCTCCTGATTAAGTCGTCATCGCGAGGCGTGCTCCATCGCATGCTCGAGCAGCTTCGGGCGCACCTGGAGGAAAGGAAGATCGGGGCCACTCGAGTCATTGTCGATGTGGACCCGATGTCGCTGCTGTAACCGCGGCCGCCATTGAGTTCTTGGCTAATCAACAACTAGCTAGCTAGTAGACCAGCTTCAGTCCGAATTGAATCTGCCTGGATGTCGTCGCCGTGGTGGTGATCAACCCCGCCGACGGACTGAACCCGGTACCAGAGAAAACGATTGGGTTCGGTGTTGCCAGGTTCGTATGGTTGAGCGCGTTGAAGAATTCGGCTCTGAATTGCAAGCCGAACCGCTCGGATATGGCGGTGTTCTTCAGCAAGGACAGATCGACGTTTGCCAAGCCTGGGCCGCGCAGAGTGCCTCTGCCTAAATTCCCATAGGTGCCAGCGATCGGCAGAATGAAAGCATTTGGATCAAACCATTGCGTCTGCCGCTTGAGCACGACAGGACCACTGAAGGTGGGATTCACAGATGGGCGATCCGGATTTCGAGTATCTCCGTCCCCGGATCTGTTCGACCCGGCTTGCGGAGTGAATGGGAAACCGCTCAGCAGGGTCGTGATTCCGTTCAACTGCCACCCCGTGATGATTTTTCCGAACCCGCTGGCATTGGCCAACCAACGCTTGCCATCACCGAACGGCAATTCATAGTGAGCCGAGATGCTGGACTGACTGGTAGGGGTTAATGAAGATGGTCCCCAGTCTCGTCGCAGATCATTCCGATCCAGTACCATTTGTGCCTGATTGTTGGCCTGAGCGCCCGTTAATCCGGAGTTCATGTCGAGGTTTTTCGACCACGTATAGTTGCCCCGGAATTGCAAGCCCTGGCTCAGGCGGCGATTCACTTCGACCTGCAGCGCGTTGTAACTGCGCGTTTTGAGGCACGGCGCCCCTCGCGGCGCCGGCGCCACCCGTTGTGCAGCCGCTCGCATTCGAGCAAATCTGTGCTGAGATGCTGTTAGGGTCGACGCTGAGCAGGCCATGGTAGCCAAACGAGCCGACATAGGCGACGCGAACGGCCAGGTTGGAGCTGAGTTGTTGCTCGATCGCGAAATTCCACTCCTGAACCGCCGGAGTTTTCGCCGCGGCCTCCACGCCTTGAGGTGCGAAGATACTGCCAGCTGGCGGCTGCACACCTTTCGCAATCGGCACAAACGAAGACAAAGGGCCCGAAAATGAGACGGAGCCATTGTAGGGAGGAAGCGCGTTGAGCAGAAACGCGAGATTGTCTATCAGCGTATAGTACGTTCCGAATCCTGCACGGATCGCTGTCTTTCCTTTTCCGAATGGATCCCATGCCAGCGCGACTCTCGGACCAAAAAGCCGCTTCGCGTTATTCTTCGTGAACGCCGACGTCGCCACGCGCGGATCGGTCAAAAGCACACCCTGCGCATCGGTGATGTAGTTGGAAGCTCTTCCTGCCACCTCATTCCAGCCGCTCGAGAATTCATGCCGAACACCGGCTCGAAGCGTGAGGTTGCGTCGAAGCTTCATCGAGTCCTCGAAGTACCAGGCTCCGAACAAACTTCTCCATCCCAACTCCGTTGCGTTTGGCACCGCCTGGAAGTTGCTGACGGTTCCTTGCAGGAAGGTGGTCAAACTCGTAAAAGTCGCAAGCCCCAGCCTGCGCGACGCCGTGTTTTCATTATCCAGCAGCCGCTGAAACCAGACCCCCAGATTGATTTGGTGAATTCCCTTGCTAATCTGCAACCCGTCAGTGTACGTGAAGAGATTTCTGCGATTCCGGACGCCGGCGGCATTGTTCGGGCCCGCCGACGTTATGGCAGCGGCGCCGGTGCTCGTATTGCCGCCTCCGATGACGATTCCTCCGGGCCCCGCCCCAGTTACAAAGAAAAGGCTTGGTGAAAATGTCGCGAATGGAAATGAATCAAAACCAAATGCCGAGCGGGAGAATCCGGCGCTGAATGTATTGAGGACGCGGGGCGAGAAGACATGCGTTTCCCGCACACTGGCCACCTGGGCGCGGAGCGTTGTATACGACCCGAACAAGGGATCTGCCAGCGGCGTCAGGTTATTGCCATCGTCGATCGTGTATGCCACCGAGAGTGAATCTCGCTCTCGCATGTTGTAGTCGCCTCGCACGGTGCCGAAGTCTTCGTTGATCGACTGCTTCGGAGAGTTGTACGACAGGGCGGTTCCGGTCGGCAGTCCATTCATCAGCAGTTCCGAACCATTGGGTTGAGGCCAGAAGGGCATGTAGGCCAACATCGCCGGGTTCAAACCCGCAACGGGTGTATATACGCCTGCACCATTCGGCAAGAGCCCCTGGCGCGCCTGTTGATTGGGCACAACGCTCACGTTGCTGACTCCTAATCGGTGCCGAAAGCCTTCGTAGTTGCCGAAGAAGAACAGCCGATCCTTTTTGATGGGTCCGCCTACAGCGCCTCCAAATTGGTTCCGCCTGAACGGCGCAACAGACACCGGATCAAAAAAATTCCGCGCGTCCAGCGCGCTGTTACGGAGAAACTCGAAAAACGACCCGTGAAATTGATTCGTTCCGGATTGCGTCACGATTGTGACCTGCGCTCCGGCGCGCTTGCCGTATTCAGCGGAGTAAGTTCCGGTCAGCACATTGAATTCTCGGACTGCATCGATCCCCAATAAGTCTCCGCTGACGCCACCGGGCGTTACGGAAAGCTGGCTCGAACCGGTGTATTCAATTCCGTTCAGCAGGAACATATTTTCCAGCGGGCGCCGTCCCGCAACAGAGAACGTGTTCCCATTGCTCGTGCTCGTTTGCGGGCTCTTCAGCGTGTAGTTGATCGCTCCGGGATTTAGCGCAATGAGGTAGTCGAAGCTGCGGCCGTTGAGCGGTAACTCTTTGACCTGACGCTCCCCGACGAGCCCCGAAACGGAGGCCGTCGTCGTATCAATCAAAGGAACATCTGCGGAAACGGTCACCTCCTGGGTGAGTTCGCCTACATCGAGCCGCACGTTCACCACTGCTTCCTGTCCTACAGCCAGATTGATCCCCGTCCGAACAGTTGACTTAAAACCCGCTTTTTCCGCCCGCACCTCCTGCAAGCCCACCGGCAGAGAAAGGACCCTGAAGTCGCCCGTTTCGTCCGTTGTTACGGCCCGCGTCGCTCCCGTCTCCAGACTCTTCACGGTGACG
>QHXC01000309.1 GCA_003222815.1 Acidobacteriota bacterium
GCCCTTGTAGTCGATATGGATGCCGTGCTCGCGTTCCGGCCATTCATAGCCATTGCCCGCGCCACCCCAGGCCTTGATGTAATTGCCCGCGGTGTCGAACACGATCACCGGCGGCGCCGCCATCGCGGCCTGCTCGGGCTTAAGCGTCCGCGGACGGTGCAGGACCCAGACATTGTCCTGCGCATCGATCGCGATGCTCGAAGCATCTCCGAGCTTCCATTGCGGCGGTACTTTCGGCCATGCGCGATCCACCTCGAAAGTCGGAAGGCTACGGCCTTGTGTCTGAGTGGCGTGAGCCGTCAATGCCGCGCTGGAAAACCATTTCAATTCCACGCCCGCGGCGACAAGCAATGCAATCAGAATGGCACGGCTAATATTCTCGCGCTTCATGGCTTTTCTCCTTATTCGCCCCGCAATTTTTTCCATTGTAACCGGGATTTGATCTGTCAGGTTTTCACTTTTATGGCCGGCCTGTCAAATCGGAAGCCTTTCGGATATGATCGGATTGTTTAGTGCCTTGATAATATCCCCAGAACCTGCAAACTGTTCGGCCCGCATTGCTTCTTCTTGTGAGAGTTGTTCCATGACTTGGCGACCGGCCCGAGCAGAGACAAGGATGCATATTTGTGAGCACAACGGTTGTTCATGACCTCAAACATGTGGTTGCTATCATTGGCGGCGCCATTGCCGGTTCGACAGCTGCTCAGATTCTGGCTGACGCCGGTGTGATTGTTGTCGTTCTCGAGCAAAACATACGACCCTACGGAAAGATTGAAGATGGTTTGCCGCGCTGGCACACCAAACAGCGCTTGATGGAGTACGAGCGCATCAACTCTCGACTGGACAGGCCCGAAGTCTTTTTTTTACCCCAAACGCGCTTGGGCACAGATGTCGGCTTTCAGGAATTGATCCAGGAATGGGGATTTAGCGCTGTCATATTGGCCAATGGCGCCTGGAAGGATCGACCGCTGCCGGCGGAAGGGATCGACCGGTATCTGGGCAGGGGCCTGATCTACCAGAATCCCTTTATCTATTGGTTCAATCATAAGAATGAGAAGGCCTATGCGGGTCCTCGTTATGAGATTCCCGGAGGCACGATTGTTATCGGTGGTGGACTGGCATCGATCGACGTTGTGAAAGCCGTACAGGTGGAGCAGTACGAAGCTGCCTTGCGGGCCAGAGGCGTTAACGTCACGATGCTCGAGCTGGAGCACAAAGGGATTCCGGCTGTGTGCGCGGAACATCAGATCAACCCCGATGAACTTGGTGTTCAGGACGTCGTGCTCTACTACCGGCGCCGCGACATCGACATGCCTCTGGCGCAGCCACCCGACAACCCGACTCCAGAACAGATCGAAAAAATCCAGACCGTGCGAAAGAAGATTCTTGCGAAGGTTCTTGAGAAGTATCGAGTCCACTTCAAGGAACGGCATTTGCCGGTGGCCGCTCTCACAGAGGGCGATCAGTTAGTGGGCCTCCGGTTTGTACGAACACAGGTCGAAGGGCGCAACTTTAAGTCCGTTCCCGGATCCGATATTGATGTTCGGACGCCTCTTGTCATCTCTTCCGTGGGCAGCATTCCAGAGCCGATACCTGGAGTTGAGATGAAGGGCGAGTTCTACTCTTTCAAGGACTGGGACACTGGGGAATACGCAACGGTGGAGGGCGTCTTCGGCTTGGGAAATGTCGTGACGGGCCAGGGAAATATCGATCTTTCGCGTAAACATGCGGCATCGGTGTCGAAACTGATACTTGAAAATTATCTGGGCGTCAGTAACGGGAATCGAGATATCTCTGCCGTTTTAGACGCGGGTCAGGATCGAGGACGAGAGCAAGCGGAAAAAGTGAAGGACTACTTGCGAGGTAAAGAGCCGCTTCCTCCGGAGAAAGTAAACGCGATACTGGCGCGCGTTAGCAACCGGATGCAAGACGTCGGCTACACCAGCTACCGTGAGTACATTCAGAAAGTCACACCGTCGGACTTGGAATAGGAGGTCAGACCCCTGAGCTGGAGGTATGAGATCAGCGGTCCCGAAATGATCGGATGACTTAGGGCTCGCGCAAAAATAACTTGGCAGAATGCGGGCTCGGGAGGATCTGACCAATGTTCAATTGCCAATTCTCAATTCTCATCCGAAAGGAGAAGCGGCCGCATGCGTGCGAGCCGTTTTAAGGCGTGGGGGAACCGGCCAATGCCAATTCAGGGAGGTCGCCGAAGGCGATGTACCAACTCCGGCTGGCCGGTGGGCCCGACGCTAATAATTGAAGCCGAAGCGATTCGGCAGAGTTCCTTGTTTTCGGCGAGAATACTGCGGATCCAGACCGCCGTTTCATTAAGTTCTTTTTGCACGATCCGCATCTTGTGAATAAAATCCGCACGACTTTCCGCTCCGCGTGCCTCGGCATAGTTTGGGGCTCCAGCGGTGCCTGACCGCAGGATCTGGTTGGCGACATGTCGGCCCTGGAAGGTCTTATCGATAGTGCGATCTTGTCTTGCATCGCTGGAACGTTTGGTAATCCGACATCCACTTCGGATGAGAATTGAGCATTGGGAATTGAGCATTGGTCAGATCCCCAGTCGGATTCAGGGCAGCGGATTCTGCCAAGTTATTTTGCGCGAGCCCTTAGTGTTCATTAGAAATATTTGGTCAGTTGGTCAATATGACCGGTCGACAGCGTCCCAGCTGCCCTTCATCTGTCCGCCGGTTAGCTCGCACTTGTGGGGGAACTTCAGATTGCAGTGGCTGATCGGTTTCCGCAGCTCAGGATCCATCAGCTCATGGATGTCCAGCCGCATGGCCTCCCTGGAGTAGGCCGCGACGTCGAGGATTCCTGTGTCCATCCGGATGGCGTCCTCCGGGCATACCTCGACACAGTACCCGCAATAGACGCAGACGCCCAGGTCGATGTCGAAGCGGATCGGGTATTTCTCGATGTTGGGGTCCGGGTGCTCACCGGCCACGATGGTGATGCACCTGGCCGGGCAAACCGTCTCGCAGAGCATGCACCCCACACAGCGGGGAGTTTTATCCGTGCGGACGGTGAGGCGGTGACGGCTCCGGAACCGCGACATGAGTGGCCTGAGTTCCTCGGGATATTGGAAGGTCGCAGCAGCCGAAAGGGACTTGAAACGGCCCAATTGGTGGGCCGTGTGCAGAAAGAGGTTGCGGAAGAAGTGCGTAAAGGTGATCTTCAGGCCGCAGAGGATCTGCGGGATATAAAGCTTTTCCCAAAAAGTCAGCTCTCGCCTGCGGACAACTTTTACGGCCATCAGGACGCCTTCCCGAAAAAGACCAGCACCACGGCTGTTACCACAACGTTGGCCACTGCGATCGGGAATAGCCCCTTCCAGCCCAGGCTCATGAGCTGGTCGTAGCGAAACCGCGGCAGAGTCCAACGCAGTTGCATAAATAAAAAGCAAAACAATATAACCTTGATCGAAAAGCTCGTCACCCCAAGCAGGACATAAACCAAATTGGGTACGAGCAGCACTCCCCCCCAGGGGAAGTGAAAACCATCCGGCATGAGGTAGGGCACATGCCACCCGCCGAAAAACAGCGTGGTCGTCAGGCTCGCCACCAGGATGGTCTCCAGGAAATCCGTGAGGAAGAACATCCCGAACTTCATTCCGCTGTACTCCACGAAGTACCCGATGATCTCCGACTCGCCTTCCGGCAGATCAAACGGAACCCGCTTGGTTTCAGCCAGGGCCGCGGTCACAAAGATGACAAAGGCTACAGGTTGAGTGACGATGCCCCAGAGAGGAAGCCAGCCGCCAACCATACGCCCCTGGGCCCGAACCTTAAACCTCCCAGGATGGCGTAGTTGTTGCGTGAGGCAAAGCCAGCGAGGATCACGCCATAGACCCCCAGGGAGAGCATGGCAAAGATGAAGAGCAATGCCGCGTCGATATGGGCGACCTGAAGTTCGATGACCCGATCCCCAAGGATGAGGCGGTCTCCAAACGGTATACCGGCAAAGGCCACCAGTGCGAAGAAGACCGAAAAAAAAGGAGCCAGAGTATGGAGGGCCTTGTCCGCACCGGCCGGGACGATATCCTCCTTGGTGAACATTTTGACCGCATCGGCAATGCCGTGGAACATTCCCAGCAAACGAAAGCCGAAAATGTCGGCGCGGTTCGCCCCGATCCGGTCCTGGATGAGGGCGGACTGCTTTCGCTCCACCCAGGTGTGAAACCCCGCCAGATTCAAGGCCGCGAAAAAGACGATTCCCGCCAACGCGAACTTTATGACCAGGACTTCCAGCATTTTATTAATGGCTGCGCCCTGTCGGGCTTGCATTCGCAGCCGCTCATGTTGTTAATGGCTGCGCCCTTTCTTGAGGCTGCGCGCTGTCGCGCTTGCGCTTCGCGTCGGGCTTGCATTCGCAGCCGCTTACGTTCTTAGGGCTCGCGCAAGATAACTTGGCAGAATCCGCTGCCCTGAATTCGACCGGGGATCTGACCAATGCTCAATTCCCAATGCTCAATTCTCATCCGAAGTGGATGTCGGATTGCCAAATGTTCCACCGATGCAAGACAAGATCGCACTATCGGACCAATTCGAAGAACGACTCATTGAATTCGCAGCAACGATCATTAGTCTTGCAGGACGACTCGCCAAGACCTTCCAGGGCCGACATGTCGCCAACCAGATCCTGCGGTCAGGCACGGCTGGAGCCCCAAACTATGCCGAGGCACGCGGAGCGGAAAGTCGTGCGGATTTCATTCACAAGATGCGGATCGTGCAAAAAGAACTTAATGAAACGGCGGTCTGGATCCGCATCATGGCCAAAAGTTCCTTGATTGCGCCGGAATTACTTGTCGACATTCTCGCCGAAAACAAGGAACTCTGCCGAATCGCTTCGGCTTCAATTAAAACGGCTCGCACACATGCGGCCGCTTCTCCTTTCGGATGAGAATTGAGAATTGGGAATTGAACATTGGTCAGATCCTCCCGAGCCCGCATTCTGCCAAGTTATTTGCGCGAGCCCTTAATGGCTGCGCACTGTCGCGCTTGCATTCGCTGCCGCTCATGGTGCGACGGCCCCTGGCACGCGCTCTGCCGTCGACACATCAACCCCTTGCGCGCCGATCGTTTCGTAGCTCAATCCCTCGAAAGGCGCCAACGCCTTGGCAAGCGCGCGGAAGATCTGCTCCGGTCCACGCCAATCGAGAGGCAGGTCCAGCTTCCCGGCCAATTCCAGAAGGATGCGCCAGTCCTCGCGGGAGTCTTTGAGCGGCGGAAAGGCGCGCCCGATGCGCTGGACGCGGCCGTGGCAATTCACGAACGTCCCGTCCTTCTCCACATAGGCTGCGCTCGGCAGAACCCAATGGGCGAGAGGCACGGTCGGGTTCTCGTTCGTGCCCGAGAAGACGAAGAGACTCACTTTCTTGGATAACTCCCGGACCTTCTCTTCCGCGAAGAGTTCGACCATATCATGCCCCATGACCCACAAGGCAGCCAGATTTCCGGCGAGCCCCTCGTCCACGATCTGCGCGGCGTCGCGAGCATCCGGGCCGGAGAGGCCGAGCAGCGTTGCCCCAAGCGTGTTGGGATTCTTGTCCGCTTTGATAAGGAAGTCGTCACACGACCCAGGCTTCTGCGGAACAGAGGCGCTGACCTGGGCGCCCAGAGCGCTCTGAAAAATCTCGCGGATCAGAAAGAGTTCTTCGTTGGTGAGCTGGGCCGAGGCGATCACGCCAATCCGGGCGCCTTTCCGTTCCTTGCGCAAGCCTGCCAGAGCTGTTGAGATCGCGGTGAGGGCCTGCTCCCAGGTTGCATTCGCCGATGGCCCGCGTACGTTGCTCAGTCGTGCCCGATCGATCCAGCCAAAGCTGTAGCGCCCCTCGTCGCATAACCACCATTGATTCACATCCGGGTTGTAGCGGGGCTTGACGCGCACGACACGAGCCCCGTCGTTCAGGTGGGGCCTGTCGAGTACGTAGTGCATATCGATGTTGCACCCCTGGCTGCAGCCGTTGCAGACCGTAGGGGCGCTGGAGAGGTACCAGACCCTGGCCTTGAAACGGAAGTCCCGTTCAGTCAATGCGCCCACGGGACAGATGTCCACAACGTTGGCGGAGTAGGCATTGTCGAGTTCATTGCCAGGGTAGATCCCCAGTTCGGCGTGGTCCCCGCGATTGAAGATGCCGAACTCTCCGGTCCTGGTGATCTCGTCCGTGAACCGCACGCACCGGGAGCAGAGGATACAGCGCTCCTGGTCCAGCATCACGTGGGGGCCGAGCGCCACGGCCTTATGCTTCTTGACCTTCTGTTCCTTGAACCGTGGATTATAGAGCCCGAAGTTCAAGTAGAAATTCTGCAGGTCGCGCTCACCGGATTGATCGCAGACCGGGCAGTCGAGCGGGTGGTTGGCCAGGAGGAATTCCAGCACGGCGCGCCGGCCGTCCTCAGCCTTATCGCTCTTGGTGTGCACAACCATTCCTTCGGTCACGGGCGTGTTGCAGGCGATCTGGAGCTTGGGGATCTTCTCCAGTTCCACGAGGCAGATGCGGCAGTTGCCCGCGATAGAGAGTCCGGGGTGGTAGCAGTAGCGTGGAACGTAGATCCCCAGCTTCTCCGCGGCCTGGATGACTGTGGTTCCGTCGGCGACGCTTACTTCACGGCCGTCGATGCTCAGCTTGGGCATACGGCGGCCTCCCTGTTCTTTTCCCGGATGAGGGCCTTGCGGCCGGTGCGGATGTAGGTCTCGAATTCGTCCCGGAATTTTGCGATGTAGGACTGGATCGGCCAGGCGGCCGCGTCCGCGAAGACGCAGATGGTTTTTCCTTCCATGTCGCCGGCGATGGCGAGCAGGTCGTCCAGGTCCTGAAGAGTTCCCTGCCCTTCGGTAATGCGACGCATAATGCGATGAACCCAGCCGGTTCCCTCACGACAGGGTGAGCACTGTCCGCAGGACTCGTCGGCGAAGAACTTCACCGCTGAAGCGAGCGCGTCGATCATGCAGGTGGTCTCGTCCATCACGATCACGCCCCCGGACCCGGCCATGCTTCCGGCAGCCATGAGGGAATTAAAATCCATGGCAACGTCGATCTCATCGGCTCTCAGAATCTTGGCGGAGATGCCACCGGGAATGACGGCTTTGAGCTTGTTGCCATTGCGCACGCCCCCGGCACGTTCGATAAGATGCCGCAGGGTCACACCCACCGATTCCTCATAGATGCCGGGCCGGACCACATGCCCGCTCACGCAGAAGAGCCGTGTGCCGCCCTGACTGTCCGGACCAATGCCGGCGAAGCGTTCGGCTCCATTGCGCAAAATGAATGGGACACAGGCCAGCGTCTCGACATTGTTGACGATGGTCGGGCATGAGAAGAGACCCGAAATGGCCGGGAATGGCGGCTTGATCCTGGGAAAGCCTTTCCCACCTTCAAGCGAAGTCAGGAGCGCCGTCTCTTCGCCGCAGATATAGGCGCCGGCCCCACGGTGGATGACGACGTCGAGGTCAAAGCCGGTCCCCTGGATGTTCTTGCCAAGCCAACTCCGGCTATAGGCCTCATCGATGGCGCGCTGTAATCGCTTGGCCGACCGGAAGTACTCGCCGCGAATGTAGACATAAGCCTTATGACTGCCGATCGCATAGGCGGCGATGAGGATACCTTCAATTAAGGCGTGCGGGTCCCGCTCCATGATGTAACGGTCCTTGAACGTTCCGGGCTCGCCCTCGTCCGCGTTGACGACGAGGTACTTTGGCTTGGTCGTTTTCGGGATGAAGGACCACTTCCTACCGGTTGGAAACCCCGCCCCGCCCAGCCCGCGCAGCTTCGCTTTGGAAACCTCGTCGATCGCTTGTTGCGGAGTCATGGTGGTGAGAGCTTTCCTGGCCGCGAGATATCCGCCGTCAGCGACGTAGCCTTCGAACCAGGTCCCGTCTGGATCTTTGAAGCGCGTGGAGAGCACCGGCCCATCCGAGCAGATGAAGGGTTCAGGCTCAGGGGTCGATTGCGGTTTCCCGGCTTCTGTAAGCGCGTCCTTAATGATCCTGTCGACCGTCTCACCCTCGAGAGGGCCGACGAATCGTTCGTCGAGTTGGGCCATGGGCGCCATCTCGCAGGCGCAGAGGCACTCGACTTCCGTGAGGGTGACTTCCCTGCCTGACGTGGTCTCGCCCGGGCTGACCTTCAAGGTTTCCTTGATTCGCTCCAGCAGATCTTCCGCCCCGCGCAAAACGCATGGCAAACTCGTGCAGACCCGAAGCTCGCGCCGGCCCACGGGTTCGGTGTGGAACATGTTGTAGAAGGAAACGACCTCGCGCACGTGGGAGATCGACACTCCAACGAAGCGGCCAACCCAGGCCTCCGCCTCCGGGGAGATATAGCCCTGGTTCTGCTGGACGAGCCACAAGAGAGGCAGCATGGCTGCCTTCGGATATTCGTAGCGCTGCAGGATCTCTGCGGCCTTGCCTTCGAGGTCTGAAAGTTTCACCGGTCGAGTTCCCCTCCGATCATGTTCACCGACCCGAAGGTGGGGATCATATCGGCGATCATATCCCCGGTGAGGAGTTTGTGCAGAGCGGACATGATCGCAAAGCAAGGCGGACGGACTCGCACGCGGTATGGGCTCCCGGCTCCGTCGCTCACGACGTAGAAACCAAGCTCTCCGTTGGCTCCTTCCACTGGAAAGTAGACCTCTCCTTTGGGCGGCCGCACTCCGTGGCCGAACATGACCAGCTTGAATTGCTGCATGAGCCCTTCGATGTTGCCGTAGGTGTCCTCCTTGGGAGGGAGGAAGACTCGCTTTTCCTCTGTGGCAATGGACGGATGCTGGGCACGACCGGAACCCTCTAGCGTTGGACAAGTCACGGCGGAATCGCCGGAGATGGCCGGGATGTTGCCCACCTTGGCAAGGTCTACCATCTCCGCCGCCGGGATGGGGTGCCCGGTTTGAGGGTGGACCTGGACGGGGCCGGGCGGCAGGTCGCGGAGCGCCCTCTCCACGATGCGCATGGACTGCTCCATCTCCTCCATGCGTACGAGATAACGATCCATGTTGTCCCCACGCGTACCGACCGGCACGTCGAAAGGCAGCCGGTCGTAGACGGAGTACGGGCAGTCCTTGCGCACGTCGTAGTCCGCGCCGGTGGCGCGAAGAAAGGGGCCGGTGATCCCGTAGGAGATCGCGTCTTCTGCGGAGATCACGCCCGTTCCGTTCATCCGGTCCACGAAAATGCGGTTGCGCGTGAGAAGTCCATCCGCTTCGGAGAGGACCTTGCGGGTTTCCTCAAAAGCCTTTCGGCAGGGCTCGCCGAAATCCGATGGGAGATCGGCCTTCACTCCTCCCACGCGGCAGTAGCTGACTGTCATGCGCGCACCGGTGACTTTCTCCACGAGGTCCCAGAGATACTCGCGGGCCTTGATCATATAAAGAAAGACGGAGAAGGCCCCCAACTCCATGGCGCTCGCGCCCACGCAGGTGAGGTGGTCCGTGATCCGTGAAATCTCCGAGAGGATGACTCGTACGTAGTGGCAGCGCTCCGGAACCGTGATCCCAAGGAGCTTCTCCACGGTCATGCAGTAGCCCATGTTGTTGATGAGCGGGGAAACGTAGTTGAGGCGGTCCGTGTACGGGATGACGCCGTTGTAGTCGACCGTTTCCGACATCTTCTCAAAG